>JASGCS010000007.1:0-29269 GCA_030054035.1 Candidatus Methylacidiphilales bacterium | reverse complement strand
TGATGAGAACGAGTTTAAGGTTGCATTTAAAATACCTGCACTTGCAGATTTGAGGAAGATATTGCCTGAACTGGTAAGATTGAGATTGTTGGAGGTCCAAGTATTGGAAGAACGAACTAGCGTCAGTGGGTTACCACTACTACCAATAGAACCAGAACTATTAGATGTTTGGATAGCAATATTTTCAGCAGTAAGAGTGCCCGATCCAGTTATACCGATTGAGCCACCAGCAAATAGGGAGATAGATTTAAATTCTAAATTAGCATTATTGCTAAATGTAATATTACTTGTACTATCTGAACGCAGGGTCAAGGCAAGGGTAGGATAGCTGCGAGATGTATTCACTGAAATATTACCAGTTTGATAAAGAAAGAGCCTGCCAGCAGTGCCATGACTAATGCTCGCGCCATTGATAAAAATACTAAGGACATCAGCCCCTTTTGAAATATAAATACTTCCATTTTGAGAGGTGAGGGTGAGTGAAGTAATCGATTGCGAACCAAGCTTAATGGGATTAGCTAAACTTCCAATATCAAGATCTGCGATTAGTGACACTGAAGTAGTACTGAGGGTACAGTTGGTGTCATTGGTAATTGAAGCACCAGCCGCACTAGTGGAAAGTGATAGTGAGGTGCTGGAAGTACAAGTACCACCTGCAGTACCACTTGCTTGCAGAATATCTAAATCGGGAATAAAATTGGTTAGCTTAAATATCCCAGACTTAGTAATCGTTTGACCAGATGCAACTGTAGTACATTCGTTATTACCATTTACTGCGGTACATAGTTCATTTCTTTTAGTGATAAAAGTGGAATCACTAAGTGATGTGCCAATTCTTGCAATGTATATATTTCCTACTCCAACGGCGCAGTTAGAAGTGCATGCAGTGAGAGTAATAGCTCCAGAAGCAAAAGTGTCTGCGCCACCAGTTCCGTAACCGATGATGCGAACTGGTTGACTCTCAGTCCCAATAGAGCCAAGTGGGGCTACTAGCTCAAGCCGACTTGCTTGTATGCGATAATTTGCAGATAGTATACTTCCCGAAGTCGCAACGAGGCGGAGATTTTTTTGGGTATACAGGTGATTTGACAACACAAGATCACCAACACTCTGCTCTAATGACAAGATACCTGTACCTGTGAGCAAATAATCCCCACTAGTCAAACCTTGCGAATTTGACTTAAGGTATATATTTCCCGAATTTGCACTTCGCGCATAGAGCGTGCTAGAGTTCCACATATCAGTAACATTAAGTTTAGTGATGACAAGTGGTTGTGTGCTGGTACCGATATGACCGCTGCTCGTCAATGATAGAGAATTAGCTGTAATACCACCTCCAGTAGTGGTGATATCCCCACTTGTTAACCCAACTCTTGAAAAATTCATAGAGTAATTAGCAAACGATACAGTACCAGAAGATACGGTAAGATTTAAGGTGGCATTAGGAAATGAAAGTGAATTCGCCAAAAGAACATTACCAGCAGTTTGAATAAAATTAAACTCGCCATTAAATTGAACAGGCAAATCGCTCAAGTTGACTGACAATAGACCACTGGTTGCGCTCTTGATGTAAACATTTGAAGACACAGAGTCTAGGCTAATTTGCAAGGATGTAGAATCCCAAGTACCACTTCCTCTGCTAATTTCAATTGGATTGGTACTAGATCCAATATTACTACCTTGCAGTATGATTCTAGAAGCGGTAATAGCAGTTGAGGACAAGGTAGTGATGACACTACCACCACTAGAAGCGTGCAATTTAATTGTAGCTGAGGGAAAATTAATGTGCGAAGTAATGTTAATAGCGTTTTGTGTTTGCTTTAGATTAAAAGTTCCTGCAAATCCACTAGGCAACCCTTTCCATGACTCAGGACGAACAGTTTCAATATAATACAAGCCATTAAGATTAATGAACTGTAGATTACTTGAATTCCAATCACCATTGGGTCGATCTATGTAGAATGGGACACCAACACTTCCTATCGTAGGTGCATCAAGTCGTATAGTAGATGCGGTAACATTTCCAGTATTTCTAAGTAGCGAACCAGTTGCGATTAACTGCACAGTACCACCTTGTACACTATAAGAGGCAAGTGAAATATCACTAGCGACTCCTGATGCTTTTAAGATAAGAGTTTGAGTGCTAGTTACAGAAATATTTCTATCTAAAATCATATTACCACTGCTCTGTTCTAATGAAAGTGTGCCAGCACTACCAAAAGTAAAAGAATCTTTATATAAACCACTATTTGGGCTCTTAATATAAATAGAGTTACCAGCATTAGCAATAAGCCAACTTCCGCTCAATTGGGTATTAACATAATTTATCGTGATTGGATTTGCAATACTACCAATACTACCATTAGGAGCCAGCAATGTTAAACGACAGCTTGAGCAAGTAATGACTGCATTGTTTGATGTAGTAATATTTGCACCAACAGCACTTGCCTTTAAAGTCAAACCGTCAAGTGCCCGATTATTATCTAAATAAAATGAACTACTAATATCAATTGAACCAACTGTTTGTTCAATTGATACTGTTATTCCATAAATAAACGCATTCCATAAACCAGGGGTTGCTGATTTAATATACACGTCTTCTCCATCTGCACTAAGTGATGAACTACTCCAAGTTCCAGTAGTTTTATTTACTACTATAGGGGCTGATTCGCTACCAATTTTACCTTCACCTAGAATTATTAAACTTACATTATTAGCTGTGATTTGCCCGTTATTAGTAGTATGAATACCGCCGAATCGATTAGCAGCAGAAAAGCCCTCAGTCGTAATATTAGCAGATAAAGTAATAATTTGATTTGATACCAACTCTACTCGAGCTAAATTTCTAGTGAGATTAAAATCAATGTTCGCATCACCAGAAATTACATTGACGGCATATCGATTGGAAAAATTAGTAGGGATTGCGTTGAGTAAATATATGTTACCAGTCAAACTCACTGCGCCAAGATTTTGATTTTCAATAACTAGATTTGCTGTGCTCCAATTAGCATTACTTCTATTCAAAGTGGCGACAATATCACTCGTAGAATTGAGTGTTACTGTACCAGATGAAACGGACAATTGCCCGGCATTCAAGCTACCAGCTAAGGCATAGAATCCAAGATTTCCATTAAAGGAAATTGGTGTTAAATCACTTAAATTAACATTGCCAGAAGTTTGTTTAACAAAAAGGTTGGTGATTTGAGAATTTGAGGATTCCAATATATGAAGTTTGCCAAGTAATTGACGCAATGATGATACTTCAACATATACATCGCGCAATAGCGTGGTGCCATTAATAACTATTGAATCACTATTTGAGATCTTTACAAAGTTACTACTACTACCAAGATTAAGAGTGGAAGTTCCAATAAATGAAATTGAACGAGCGGTAAGGGTCAATTTATTAGAACTACCAAAATTATTAAGCGATGCACCAATAAAAATGGTGGAGGTGGCAGCTATTTCATAATTACCACTAGTGAGGATAGTATTAATTTGAGCAGGAGTAAAAATAGATCCTAGTAGTGGGTAACTGAACACCGTACCGATTGTATACAACCAGTGTGGGGCGCCAACATACATCCGCGATGATGAAAACGCAACGGAATAACCAACCAAGCATCCACTAATCTGACATTCAGGAGTAAGTTTTTTGATTGGATTATTAGTATTTCCAATGCTACTTAACACACACCATGGACTAGCAGAAGCGCTAGCACAAATAGTATTCTGATTAAAAACCCCAGTGCCACTTAAATCATAGTAATACGCCTCTCCGAGAATACTTTTAGTAGGGGCACCAATTAATGCTCCACTATCATTAAGCGCGACTGAAAATCCAAAAGAACTACCTGAAGGCAGTGCAAGCGTAGAAAACCCAGTACTGGAACTTAAAGTGCAAAATGGTGAAGTGAGTGTTCCTGTAATGGTACAGCTTGAAGTAAACTTTTTATCACCAGTTAGCGCATAGAGTACTGCATTGCCTCGATTAAGAGAATCACCTGGCATTCCTAATAACGCATAGGTACTAGAAAGCGCAACTGAACTTCCCAGCCTTCCACCACTCATTGCTAATAGTGGATTTTGAACTCCAGCAGTATCGCTATCTATATCAATAGTATTTAATGAACACCATGGAGTATTAAAACCACTAGCGCCAGATACAGCTGAGGTCTGACAATTAGCATTGAAGGTATGGGCACCATTAATTTTGTAGAGGTAAGCGTTGCCTGAATTATTATCCATAAAAGGTGCACCTATCAATGCATATTCGGCATTAAGCGCAACAGCTCTACCAAACCCATACGAACTATTCGTAACAGGTGGTACGCCAGAACTTCTTAAACGACACCATGGTGAGGTAGGGGTGCTGGTAACGGGACTACTAGAAGTCAAGCAATTAGGGTTAAAGGTATTGGTACCTGAAAGAGCATATAAAAAAACATCACCTGCTAAATTATCATTTATACCCCACCTAGGCGCACCAATGAGAGCAAACCCTTCATTTAACGCAACGGAGTATCCAAACTGCCTATTTTGTATAAATAAACAAGTATAACAGCTTGATAATTCACCAAATTTACTAATTAAGCTATGAGATAAATCTTGCCAGTTATTATTTTCATTAATTCCAGTATAATCATACAAATAAGCACTTCCTCCCCCATAACCAGAATTAGGGAATAAATTCTGAAATGGAGCACCAATTAACACATACCTACTATTAATAGCAACAGATTTACCAAACTGTGCGCCATCTGCAATATTTAAAGAATGAGAACCAATGGTACCAATTAGTGATAGCCAATTATTAGAGTCAGTATTATATAAATATACATTTCCCCTAGAGTTACTCTCATAATATGTGCCAAGCACAACTAAATTACCATAAGTAGCAATATTGCTTCCAAAACCTTTAACAGGGGATAATGCATTCAATCTATCATAGGCAAAATATGATGATAAAGAACACCATGCAGATGTTAGTGTGCTTGAAGTAGAACACAATGAATTAAAGGAATAAGAACCATCTAATTTGTAGAGGTAGGCGTTTCCTTTGCCTCCTGACGCAGAAGAACCGATGAGGGCATAGGTATCATTGAGGGCAACTGATTTTCCGAACGATCTTCTACTTGTAAACAAAGTGGGAGTATTTTGGATAGATGCGAGAGAGCACCAAGGGGTATTAATTCCAGATGCACCAGATGCTGAAGTTTGACAATTAGAATTGAAGGTATTAGTGCCATCTAATCTGTAGAGGTAGGCGTTTCCTAATTCTCTTGATTCACCAGGTAATCGTTCAAAAAAAGAACCGATTAGAGCATAAGTGCTGTTGAGGGCAACTGAATAGCCGAATCCCAATCTGTATGTAAATGAAGTGGGGATAATTCGAATATTGGTAGATTCGAGAGAACACCAAGGGGTAGATCCAGCTGCACCTGATGCTGAGGTTTGACAAGTAGAATTGAAGGTATTAGTGCCATCTAATCTGTAGAGGTAGGCGTTTCCTATGATGAGTGAATCACCATAAGATCCGATGAGGGCATAGGTATCATTGAGGGCAACTGAATGGCCGAAGAAAGCTCTGACTGAAAAAGATTGAGAGGGGGTATTTTGTAAAGATGCGAGAGAGCACCAAGGGGTAGATCCAGATGCACCGGATGCTGAGGTTTGACAAGCGGAATTAAAAGTGCTAGTGCCATCTAATTTGTAGAGGTAGGCGTTTCCTTTGCTTCCTGATTCACCAGCTAATGGTTCAAGAGGAGAGCCGATGAGAGCATAGAAGTTGTTGAGGGCAACTGATGTGCCGAATTCCAATCTGGTTGTAAACGAATTGGGAGTTTTTTGTAACGATGCGAGAGAGCACCAAGGGGTAGAAAATCCAGACGCACCTGATACTGCTGAGGTTTGACAAGTAGAATTGAAAGTGCTAGTACCATCTAATTTATAGAGGTAGGCGTTCCCTCCTCCTGATTCTTCAGGAGAACCGATGATGGCATAGTTACTGTTGAGGGCAACTGAATAGCCGAAGTTCACTCTTTGTGTAAATGAATAGGGGGTATTTTGTAACGATGCGAGAGAGCACCAAGGGGTAGAAAATCCAGATGCACTAGGTACTGCTGAGGTTTTACAAGCGGAATTGAAGGTATTAGTGCCATCTAATTTATAGAGGTAGGCGTTTCCTCCTCCTGATTCACCAAAAGAACCGATGAGAGCATAGTTATCATTGAGGGCAACTGACCAGCCAAAGCCTAATCTATTTGTAAATGAAGGGGGGGTATTTTGTAATGATGCGAGAGAGCACCAAGGGGTAGAAAATCCAGATGCACCAGATACTGCTGAGGTTTGACAAGTAGAATTGAAAGTGCTAGTACCATCTAATTTGTAGAGGTAGGCGTTTCCTCCTCCTAATTCACCATAAGAACCGATGAGAGCATAGTCGCTATTGAGGGCAACTGACCAGCCGAAGGCCGATCTGTTTGTAAATGAAGTGGGGGTATTTTGAGTAGATGCGAGAGAGCACCAAGGAGTAGATCCAGATGCACCAGATACTGCTGAGGTTTGACAAGCGGAATTGAAAGTGCTAGTACCATCTAATTTGTAGAGGTAGGCGTTACCCTTATCCGATGATTCACTATGAGAACCGATGAGAGCATAGTCGCTATTGAGGGCAACTGATATGCCGAAGAAGTATCTGCTTGTAAATGAAGAGGGGGTATTTTGTAACGATGCGAGAGAGCACCAAGGGGTAGATCCAGATGCACCGGATGCTGAGGTTTGACAAGTAGAATTGAAGATAGTAGTACCATCTAATCTGTAGAGGTAGGCGTTTCCTCCTCCTGATTCAGCATAAGAACCGATGAGGGCATAGGTATCATTGAGGGCAACTGAACCGACGAATGAACTGGGGAAATTTTGGGTAGATGCGAGAGAGCACCAAGGGGTAGATCCAGATGCACCAGATGCTAAGATTTGACAAGTAGAATTGAAAGTGCCAGTGCCATCTAATTTGTAGAGGTAGGCGTTTCCTCCTCCTAATTCACCACGAGAACCGATGAGGGCATAGGTACTGTTGAGGGCAACTGATTCGCCGAAGTGCACTCTTTGTGTAAATGAATAGGGGGTATTTTGATTTTGGGTAGATGCGAGAGAGCACCAAGGGGTAGATCCAGATGCTGAGGTTTGACAATCGGAATTGAAGGCACTAGTACCATCTAATTTATAGAGGTATGCGTTTCCTCGTCCTGATTCACCATAAGAGCCGATGAGAGCATAGGTACTGTTGAGGGCAACTGAATAGCCGAATTTAGAGGAGGAGTACGCTCTGCTTGTAAATGAAGTGGGGGTATATAGATTTTGGGTAGATGCGAGAGAGCACCAAGGGGTAGATCCAGATGCACCAGATACTGCTGAGGTTTGACAAGTAGAATTGAAAGTGCTAGTACCATCTAATTTATAGAGGTAGGCGTTCCCTCCTCCTGATTCTTCAGGAGAACCGATGATGGCATAGTTACTGTTGAGGGCAACTGAATAGCCGAAGTTCACTCTTTGTGTAAATGAATAGGGGGTATTTTGTAACGATGCGAGAGAGCACCAAGGGGTAGAAAATCCAGATGCACTAGGTACTGCTGAGGTTTTACAAGCGGAATTGAAGGTATTAGTGCCATCTAATTTATAGAGGTAGGCGTTTCCTCCTCCTGATTCACCATGAGAACCGATGAGAGCATAGTTATCATTGAGGGCAACTGAATAGCCGAAGATAGCTCTGGTTGTGAATGAAGTGGGGGTATTTTGTAACGATGCGAGAGAGCACCAAGGGGTATTAATTCCAGATGCACCAGATGCTGAAGTTTGACAAGTAGAATTAAAAGTGCTAGTGCCATCTAATTTATAGAGGTAGGCGTTTCCTCCTCCTAATTCACCATAAGAGCCGATGAGGGCATAGGTACTGTTGAGGGCAACTGAATAGCCGAAGTACAATCTGCTTGTAAATGAAGAGGGGGTATTTTGTAACGATGCGAGAGAGCACCAAGGGGTAGATCCAGATGCACCGGATGCTGAGGTTTGACAAGCGGAATTAAAAGTGCTAGTGCCATCTAATTTGTAGAGGTAGGCGTTTCCTCCTCCTAATTCACCATAAGAGCCGATGAGGGCATAGGTATCATTGAGGGCAACTGATATGCCGAATTTAGAAAATGTATCCCTATTGAAAGAGGGGTAGGTATTTGAGGTAGATACGAGAGAGCACCAAGGGGTAGATCCAGATGCACCTGATGCTGAGGTTTGACAAGTAGAATTGAAAGTGCTAGTGCCATCTAATTTGTAGAGGTAGGCGTTTCCTCTTACTGATTCAATGTAAGAACCGATGAGGGCGAAGGATTCATTGAGAGCAACTGATATGCCGAAATTAGAGAAGGACGATCTACTTGTAAATGAATTGGGGGTATTTTGATTTAGGGTAGATGCGAGAGAGCACCAAGGGGTAGATCCAGATGCACCAGATGCTGAGGTTTGACAAGTAGAATTGAAAGTGTTAGTACCATCTAATTTGTAGAGGTAGGCGTTTCCTTTGCCTCCTGATTCATAATAAGAGCCGATAAGGGCATAGGTATTATTGAGGGCAACTGATGTGCCGAAACGATCTCTGCTTATGATTGAAGAGGGATAAGATGCAGCGAAAGAGCACCAAGGGGTATTAATTCCAGATGCACCAGATGCTGAAGTTTGACAATCGGAATTAAAAGTGCTAGTACCATCTAATTTGTAGAGGTAGGCGTTTCCTCCTCCTAATTCACCATAAGAGCCGATGAGAGCATAGGTACTGTTGAGGGCAACTGAACTACCGAAACCATCTCTGCTTATGATTGAAGAGGGATAAGATGCAGCGAAAGAGCACCAAGGGGATGGAAGAATGGTATTGCCACAATTTGTTGAAGAGAAGTGATTTGAACCATCTAATTTGTAGAGGTAGGCGTTTCCTCCTCCTAATTCACCATAAGAGCCGATGAGGGCATAGGTACTGTTGAGGGCCACTGAATAGCCGAAGTGCAATCTGCTTGTAAATGAAGAGGGGGTATTTTGATTTTGGGTAGATGCGAGAGAGCACCAAGGGGTATTAATTCCAGATGCACCAGATGCTGAAGTTTGACAAGTAGAATTAAAAGTGCTAGTACCATCTAATTTGTAGAGGTAGGCGTTTCCCTTGCCTCCTGATTCACCACGAGAACCGATGAGGGCATAGGTACTGTTGAGGGCAACTGATTCGCCGAAGTACAATCTGCTTGTAAATGAAGAGGGGGTATTTTGTAACGATGCGAGAGAGCACCAAGGGGTAGATCCAGATGCACCGGATGCTGAGGTTTGACAAGCGGAATTAAAAGTGCTAGTGCCATCTAATTTGTAGAGGTAGGCGTTTCCTCCTCCTAATTCACCATAAGAGCCGATGAGGGCATAGGTACTGTTGAGGGCAACTGAATAGCCGAAGTACAATCTGCTTGTAAATGAAGAGGGGGTATTTTGTAACGATGCGAGAGAGCACCAAGGGGATGGAAAAATGGTATTGCCGCAATTTGTTGAAGAGATGTGATTTGAACCATCTAATTTGTAGAGGTAGGCGTTTCCTTTGCCTCCTGATTCACCATAAGAACCGATGAGGGCGAAGGTATTATTGAGGGCAACTGATCTGCCGAAGTACAATCTGCTTGTAAATGAAGAGGGGGTATTTTGATTTTGGGTAGATGCGAGAGAGCACCAAGGGGTATTAATTCCAGATGCACCAGATGCTGAAGTTTGACAAGTAGAATTAAAAGTGCTAGTACCATCTAATTTGTAGAGGTAGGCGTTTCCTTTGCTTCCTGATTCATTATAAGAACCGATGAGGGCATAGTCACTGTTGAGGGCAACTGAGTAGACGATGTAATATCTGGCATAGAACGAAGTGGGGGTATTTTGAGTAGATGCGAGAGAGCACCAAGGGGTAGATCCAGATGCACCAGATGCTAAGATTTGACAAGTAGAATTGAAAGTGCTAGTACCATCTAATTTGTAGAGGTAGGCGTTTCCTCCTCCTAATTCACCAATAGAGCCGATGAGGGCATAGTTACTGTTGAGGGCAACTGATTGACCAAAGGACGATCTTTGTGTAAATGAATTGGGGGTATTTTGTAACGATGCGAGAGAGCACCAAGGAGTAGATCCAGATGCACCAGATGCTGAAGTTTCACAAGTGGAATTGAAAGCGCTAGTGCCATCTAATTTGTAGAGGTAGGCGTTTCCTCCTCCTGATTCATTAGGAGAACCGATGAGGGCATAGTAGTAGTTGAGAGCAACTGATTGGCCGAAGTACAATCTACTTGTAAAAGAAGTGGGGGTATTTTGAGTAGATGCGAGAGAGCACCAAGGGGTAGATCCAGATGCACCAGATACTGCTGAGGTTTGACAAGTAGAATTGAAAGTGCTAGTACCATCTAATTTATAGAGGTAGGCGTTTCCTTGTTCTCCTGATTCACCACGAGAACCGATAAGGGCATAGGCACCGTTGAGGGCAACTGAATAGCCGAAGTAGAATCTGCTTGTAAAAGAAGTGGGGGTATTTTGTAACGATGCGAGAGAGCACCAAGGGGTAGATCCAGATGCACCAGATGCTGAAGTTTGACAAGTAGAATTAAAAGTGCTAGTACCATCTAATTCGTAGAGGTAGGCGTTTCCCTTGCCTCCTGATTCACCACGAGAACCGATAAGGGCATAGACACCGTTGAGGGCAACTGATTGACCGAAGAACGCTCTGCTTGTAAAAGAAGTGGGGGTATTTTGTAACGACGCGAGAGAGCACCAAGGGGTAGAAAATCCAGATGCACCAGATACTGCTGAAGTTTGACAAGTAGAATTGAAAGTGTTAGCGCCATCTAATTTGTAGAGGTAGGCGTTTCCTCCTCCTGATTCATTAGGAGAACCGATGAGGGCATAGGTATTATTGAGGGCAACTGATTGGCCGAAGTTGTTTAGATTACCTAAAGTAGTAATACCTCTGTTTTCATTACTATCTACTAGTGATGTATTGGTATTTTCCGCTGTTATTAATTGCTTAAATAGTTCAAATGATGAAGTGGGTTCTATGATGTAGATATTTTCAGGGTCAATGAGAATGGTACCATTAGTACTGTATACACTGCTGACATTTAATTGCTGGGTGTTGTTATTGATATTATGGTTTAGATTTTCTTTTGCTGATAGTTCTATGAACCCACCTAATCCAGTGTTGCTGGTTGCAGTTGCAGTTCCAAAGAAATTAGTCGTGTTAGCGAAGATGGTGATGCTGCCGGCATTGCGAGATCCACTATTTGCTTGAATGGTTGTATTAGTGTCAATAGTTAGCGCTGTGGTTAATGGCATTTGTTTTGTTCCGCCTATGGTGATAGTTCCTGCATCATGGTAAATGCTGTTAGCGGTAATGGTAGCTGATATGGTGGTGATGTTGAGGTTAGGTGCAGAAATGGTAATGGTTCCAGCATGATGATTGATACTGTTGGCGCTGACAATACCAGTAATGAGGGCATAATATTGTGTTGCGGTGATGGAAATTGTTCCTGCATGATAGTTGGTGGTGTTAGTGCGAATTGTACCGTTGGTTTTAAAGGTGGCTGCAGTTATGTTGATTGCTGTTCCAGACTGATCAGGAGTTTCAATAGTTCCTGAGTTTAAAAAATTTTCTGTATTTATGGCAATGGTTGGTGCGCTAATGGTGCTATTGATAGTGGAGTTGTTTTTTGCAAAGATATCTATTGATTCTTGCGCGGTGATAGTAGAGTAGATAAGGATTTCTTGCTGAGCTGCAAGTTTAATAGTAGTAGAGGTAATAGTTGATGGTAGGTTAGTTTCTGTATTGTTAGTGTGGATGATGCGGTTAGCATGCATTTGAACATGACGGGCGTTAATGGTGCCATGGGTGGTGATATCTTTGGATAGAAGACTGCTATGGTTAATAGTAAATTGATTGTTGATGGCATTGTAGTTGGTATTAGAAATATCAGTTGCAGCGACGATAAAGGTATTAGCTGATACTGAAGAATTTGCACCAAAGTAGAAGCCTTGTGGGTTTAGGAGAATAATTCTACCATTAGCTGTTATGCTTCCTAAGATTTGGGAGGGGTTGCTATCTAGAATTTGGTTAATGGCAATAGCTGATGCTGAGGGTTGATTGAAGGTAACTGATTCATTGTTGTTGATGTTGAAGCTGTTCCAGTTGATGATTGTTTGGTTAGAGGTTTGATTGATGATGGTATTACTACTAGTTTGTTGTATGGTTGTGCTACCTTCTACTATGGATTGTAGTTGTGGGGCTGCGTTAATTGATGCTAGGGTTGTGAGAGCACTAATGGTAATTAGTATTCTTAATAATTTGTTATTCATAATATTCACCTAATGCTTGTTGGTAGTGTTGGTTAAGTTGTTGAATAGCTGATTGTGTAATTTTAGAAAGATTGTAACTTGGGGCTAGGGTTAGCGTATTCGCAAATGATCGTATGTTATTATTGCTGCCAATTTCTAATGAGTAACTTGCTATGCAACCATGCAAGGTGTCGTTATCATATTGGGTGACATTGCAGGTAAGTGAGGTAGTTGAATTGATAGGCACTAAACTAATGAGGTCGTTTTCTTTTTGGGAAGTGACTGCAAAACCTATTTCATTGATAGTTTTTTTTATGTGTTCTCTGTTGTAGAAACCTTCTGCTTTGTTAATAAAAAAAGTGATTTTCTTTTGTGCTTGAAAAATTGCTTGGTTGATTTCAATTAGGCTTGGGTAATTAGCAAGTGGTTCGGTTGATTTAATAGGAATATTATTAAGTAATTGAATATTATTAATGAAATCTTTTGATGAAATAATGGCTTTAATTGCTTTGAGGTGAGGTAGCGAAGTTTGATTATGGTGGGGTTGTAATTGCTGGTTAATGTCGCTAGTAATGCTGTCAGCAAGTTCTTGCAGATCCAACTGCACTAGAGCATAGTACTGTTTACCATCTGGCGATGGTCGCGCTTCTAGCACGATAAGGTTAGGGATATTTGATAAAGTTGTCTCAAAATTACATTGTTGTTTGGTTGTGGAGTAATTCTTTGCACTGTTACCTTGTTGCTGCGTGGTACTATTTTCTACGCTCTTGCACTGAATTGATTGACTTACATTAGCGATGAGCATTTGTTTAGCATTATTAATGGCTAAATCTCGGGCAGTAGATTTACTCGTGGTGATTTTTTGCATGCCTGTACCGTAGCGAATAACTCCTGTGGGATCAATAGGAATATTAGTAATCCATTGCGGTTCTTCTGCATAGGCTAGGTTAAAAAAAATTGAGAAGAGGGTCATGCTAAGGTAATTGTGGATCATGCTGAATTAATAATGAGTTCAATAATAGTTTTATAGATAGTTAAGGCTAGCTGGTATTTCATGTCAGCAATGGCTTTATGTTTGTCAAACGATCTACCGTTTTGGGTGATAGTTTTATGTTGAGTTGCTCTACCTGCGTTAAGCTCTATCTCAATAGTAGCTTCACAGATGTAAAGTTCTTGTCTTTCGTTGCAAGTTTCTTGGTGGAGAATATCAATGTCAACTGTATTCTTGGAAGTTGAGTTTTCCTTATGATCAGATTCTACATTTGATTCTGCATTTGATTCTGCCTTGATGCGATACCCATCTCGTTTGGCGTAGATGGAGATTTCTTCTATAGCGGTATTACTATTAGTGTTAATAGAGAGGGTGATTTTTTGTTTTAGGATTGGGCTGAGTTGTTTGAGGTTGGAGACTTTTTCTACGATGCTCGGGTCTATGGCAGAACCCGGGAGCATGGTGCTCAGTTGAACGGCGCTGTCTAATTGGAGAATGCTGTTGCGTTGTCTGAGGTAGCTTAGGAAACAAGTTAGCTCAATATCCTGACATGCGGTGATGGTGAGATTATTAAAGCTATTAATTCTATTGTTGATGATATCGGTGAGCAGCTTACTGAGTTCTTTGGTGTTAAGTGAGACTAATGCGTAGTAGGTTTGCTGGTCTCCTTCGTAAACAATTTCTTGTTTTTCTGGTTTAATTAATGCGATAAATTTTTGCTCCGAGAGGAGAGAGTATTTGAGTACTTGATTGCTGCGTTCATCATTGTTGATTGTATTAGAGGTTATATTGATTTGAGAAGAAATATCACTACCTAATTGATGGAGCACTTCAAATTTAGCATTTGCCAGTGCGAGCTTCAACGCTTCACCTTCGTCACCGGTAATGGCACTTGCCCCTACTCCATAGAGAATGCCATCTGCTGTTGGAGGAGCAGTCACCCATGAGGGAAGATTATTGCGTTCCTCACTGATGCCAGCATGTCCATTGCAAAGCAAAGCAAACAACAGCAGCCCTAGTGCAGATAATTGCTTACCTGCTAACTTGGACTGCGATTGGAAGTGAGACGATTGAATCATGAAATAAAAATTAATCCTTAATAAACTCTTCAGTCTTTAATATTTCTTGGGCAATTTCTTCTCTCTGTTGCTTAGTAAAAAAGTCTTGGCGACGAGCTGCTGCTGCCATTTCTTTTTTTGCTTTCTCAATACCAGAACTATCAAGAGCGACAATGACGCATTTCTTTTGAACACCACTATCCTTGATATTTCTTGAAAATACAACCGGTGCACTGATTGTAGCCTCAGCAACTTGCTTAATTGCTATGCCGAATTGAGTGCTCTGATCGATCTGTTCAGTACTGTTAGTCCCGCCACTCTTTGCCACTGCACCAGTGACTTCCTTGGCTTTGGAGCTAACCGTAGAAACCATACCTTCTATGAGTTTTGCACGAGCACTAGCAGCGGCTCGTTGTTGGTCAGCATTATCATTGCCTGTCTTGGTTACGCAGCCTAAGGCTGCATCCGAACCGTCTTTCACCACTGATTTCGGATCATTGTACCAATCAGGAGCTTTTTCTTCTTCAATCCCTGAAGATGACAATTTTGGCGAATCATTGACATTAGACGAGCATGCTGCCACTGCAAAACCCACAAGAATATAAGTTATAAATATTCTCATTTTGTTTATAATTAACATATTTTTATTCATTTTATTCTCCTTTTTGTTTATTATTTAATTATTATATACTATTTTTTTTCTATTATAACATTATTTTAATTTATTCATCAATAAAATTTTCAGTTTCTTTGGCTACTTTTAGCACTTCATTAACCCTTTTATCACCTGCCTTATTTCTTAAGTTGTTCTCAACCTGTTTGGCTCCGAGAGGGTTATTACTATCTGATGTTTTTTCTGCTGATCTGGGATTTGGAGGATTAGGGATGACTTGAAACTGCCCAGGATTTTTTTTGGCATCTGCAATTTTTACCTTGAGATCAGTTTGACTAACGGGTTGGGCTGGTGGTTGGGCGGATGTTTGAGCAGAGGGAGTGTTTATGGGGGGAGCGACAGCTACATTGGATGCATTAGTAGCTGGTACATTAATAACAGGAGTTAATGGTTCGGCAGGTTTTTGTAGTTTGTCTGATTTACTGGTTATTTCAGCTTCTCCAGGCACAGGGTTAGGGATAGGGACGACTAGAGTAGGTTTATTTTGAAGGGTAAAGTAGGAGATAGGGGCTGCTATAGCTATGCCCAAGACAAAGAGATACATATATGAGCGATTCTTTTTTGGATGGGTTGGATATAAAGACTGTGAAATAGTTTCAGCTGATGAAAGATCATGTCTATTTTGCAAGACAGTGGTAGTGGATGAAGCAGTGCCTTGATGGCCTGTCATAACCTGAGTGGCAGCCATTGTTTTACCAACTTCAGTGTTTGGATCTAATCGCAGTCTTGTATAACTATCCTCATTAGGATTAGCAACATTAGAAAAAGATGTCGCTTTAGTTTTAACTTTAGTTTTAGTTTGTAGCGATGCAACGATATCAATATGTTGATCCAAATGTTTAATATCTAGATCCTCAGTGTTCTCTTGCTTACGAATTAATTTGAGCTCTTGATTGAGAGCAGCTAGGCATTCATTGTAGAGCTTCTGATATTCAGTAGCGTTAGCAATCCTATCTTCAATTTTGACGGTTAATCCCGCAATGAGGATAGGAAAAAAAGCTGCTGGAAATGGCAAATGTTTGTCGATACTAGGATGAGTGTAGATATTAGAATCTTGTCGATCTAATGTAGTTGTGGTAATCTGCGCTGGGTAGGCACAGGTGCTGAGCAGGTCAAAAAACACTACGCTTAGTGCATAAAGGTCAGCACGCTGATCTACCTTTGAGTTATGTACTTGCTCAATAGGCATATAGCGCGGTGTGCCTAAAGTAGTACCGAGCTTAGTGATATGTGCGTCAGGGTCTGTGTTATTGATATCCACACTGCGATCCAGCGCAATACCAAAATCTGTGATCTTTACTTTTAAATCTTTAGTAAGAATGATATTAGAAGGTTTGAGATCGCGATGAACAATATTAGCACGATGAAACTCAGCAACACCACTAAGTAACTGATAAAAAATTGAATTAACTTGAGTTAACTGTAACTGATGCTGATCAATTAAATCTCGCAGGCTTGTTCCGTCGACGAACTCCATAACGAGATAGGATAAATCTTTCTCATAATGAAAATCATAAATGGTCACCATGTTCTGATGGGAGCAACGCGCAGCAATACTTGCTTCGTTTTTAAAACGAGCAACATATTCATTGTAGCCATTAATGTTTAATGTTACTAATGGGTCGCGCTTCAAAGTTTTGATTGCAACAGTTCGTTTAATACTAGGATCTTCAGCCAGATACACCTCACCAAATGCACCGCTACCAATCTGCTTAATTATTTGGTATTTTCCAAAACTCAATTCTCCCCTCCACAAACAATTTTATATTTAGTTATTTTTTTATTTTTTTATTTTTTTATCGCCTAATTATTAAAAACATTTTAATTTTTTTAATAAACTTGTTTTAATAAATTTCATTTTTTAGATTATAACATTAAAAATTAAATTATTTTTACATTTTTTACATTTTTTTATATAGTTACCGTAATTAACCATCATTATCAATGTTAATTAATTTTACATTGATAATATGATAAAATAATAACAATACATAAATATTTTTATATTTATTACATAATAAATGTTAATTCATTCAATTAATATAAAACATTGCGGTCCATTTAAAAACGCTACTCTACAATTTGAAGTAGATAATAAGGTTCCTATAGGCGCAGCTTATTCTGAAAGCGCTTTTTTAGGCAAAACACGATTGATGAAGGCTATGCATATTTTGTCAGCCAATGGAATGGGAAAAACCACACTCTGCCGAGCGGTTAGCTGCGTGGCACAGCTACTTTCAGGCGCTCAGAACAACCCTGCTCTGCTCAAATTACTTACCCCACCTTGGCACAAAACAGATGAAGCGACTGAAATTACTGTTTATTTTGAACCAAACTTTCATAGTGTCAATACTACCGTAACAGATACTGCTGAGAACGAGAGTAGCAGTGCTTCGAGTAGTTTCAAAATAGCATTACTCTATAGACTAGAGTATCAACTCAGCATACTGGATGGTGCAATTGTAAGTGAACGATTACGCATTCAACAATATAAAAAAAATGTTGAAAATAACCGCTCAACCAGTCTACTTTTTTCACGAACTTGGAATAGTAAAAAAGGTGAATTTGATGCGGTTGATAATTTTATTAAAGAACGAGGTGTGCAATTTCTGCGTACTCATGTGGGTCGACATGAAAGTATGGTACCGCGCTATGGTGAAAACATGCTACGATTGTACAAAAGCAACTCAATAACTGAATTTACTAAAAATAAACTAAAGATAGCAATAGAAAAGTTAAATTTAAAAATAATCTGCGATGAATGGAAGAATGTACAAACTACCGCCGTCTCTCGTGAAGTTAATTTAAAACCTTCCGCTTGGGAGAGAAATTGTTTTAATCTAATTACCGAACCTGCAGATTCGCTCTATGTATCATCTGCACTCCGCATTCTTAAACAGCTTGGTTGTGAGATGCAAGAACTGCGCGGGAGTAAAGAATATGATGATAATTCTGGAATTACCCACTATTACATCACCTGCATATACCAGAGAGTAGCTGGAAGTGGTGAATGGGTAGAGGCCAAGTACGAGCAACTTTCCTTTGGTTTGCGTAAATTAATTTGTTTAAGTTTAGAGCTGGCGATTTGTTTTCGTAATCGTGGCGCGATGGTGCTTGACGATGGTGATAGCCTACTCCACCCACATGTCTTAGCTGAACTGGTTGGATTATTTTATCAAAAAGAATGGAATCCACTCAACGCACAACTCATGCTCTGCAGCCATGAAGTAGATTTATTGCGCTATTTAGATAAATACCAACAGCACCTCATCGTTCCAGCCATGGATATACAAGATGGATTTTGCGTGCTACCCTTAAGTGAATTATCCGCCCGAGCAACCGATAATTATTTTAAAAAATACCACGAAGGTAAATACGGTGGGTTGCCTATCCTTAGCAACCGAACTTTGCAACTGAATCAAGACTTGAACGATAACCACGAAAAGTAACATGCAGCAGTATGAAAGTAGATGAGTACCACCTTACCAAGCAAGTAGGTCAAGGCAGTTTTGGTACGGTCTATCAAACTCAAGATAAACTCATTGGCTCGGTTGCTATCAAGGTATTCAAGCAAGATGGCATGAATGGTGCAGATTGCGCATTACAATTAAAACGACTCAACAATGAAATAGTTTTTGGAAAACAATTTAGCCATCCTAATCTTCTCAAAATCTATAGTGGTGATGTTACCAGCACACCTCCCTACTTGATCATGGAATTGGTAGAGGGCTGTACCCTCTCCACTCTGCTCAATTCTAAAAAATTAACTATGCCAGTATGTTTACAAATCATGCGTCAACTTACCAATGCGGTAGCTAAACTCCATACCCATAAAGTTCTACATCGAGACATTAAACCTGCCAATATTTTGATGCAATGCACTGCTCTGGGCGATATGGATACAACGCTTGATATTGCTACGCTAAAACTTGGGGATTTTGGATTAGCCTGCAACATGCGTCACTATGGGTATAGAGATAGTGTGGAAATGGCAAGTAGTGAAACTTTTGGGCAACTTTATATTAATCTAACCAAAAGCAATACGATTATTGGCACTGCAACTTACATGGCTCCTGAGCAACGCATCCAATCCCATGTCGATCAACGAGCTGATATTTATTCAGTCTCAGTCATCCTTGCTGAACTACTCGCAATGTGTAGTTTTGGAATAAATACCAAATGCTTTCGCTTAAAAAAACTTCGTGGGGTATATCTACGCATCCCTGTCGAAGATAGTTATTTAATCCCTATGCCTTTTTTAGAATTACTCAGTGACGGATTGTCTATTCATTTGGAATTCCGACCTGACAATATTAATACCTACATCCAAAGAATGGAAGATGCCTTTGCAAAATGCTTAGGCAATACCTAATACGGGAGAGGTACTATACATCAGTAGAAGTATATCGCGCGAGTTTTTTTATTTCTTTTGCTTTTTCTCTTTATACTTTTTAAATACCGTCCAACTTGTCTCATTTGGACGAGAGTCAGTTACTGGTGGAGCAGTTGCATAAATAGGGTACTCTTTAAGAATTGTTGATTTTAATGGTTCAGGAACTTCATCAAAGTTTTTGATTTTAAGCCCTTGGGTATTAAATATCAATAACCCTGGACGAGAACCCATATTCATCCATGGAAGCCATTGACTAACCCTTGCCCAAGCAAAATTAGGATAGATGCTATTCGCCGTGCTGGTTAAATCTGCTTTGGAAACAAAATAATTAAACAGCTCTATGGCGTGATAATGATTTCCCACATAGGACTGGTAATCACCGGCAAGAGGGTTAGGATAATAAAGTGGTATTTCATAACTCATCATGAGATTTTTATCAGAAGGTATCTGTTTAAACTTAATTTTATTAATCTCTCCAGTTTTGGTATAGCCATAATCGCCTTTATCATTGACCGGATCATTAGCAACATGGAGCACCTCAACTTCTTCATTCGTCCAGGGATTTTTCCAAGTGCGCAGTACCGTTCCTGTGACTGGATCTAGATACAGCATGATCTCACGGGATACCGAAGAAAAGCCTAACTCATCCTTGTCATTTTTACTTGCCACACATCTATTATTATTTATTCCCATTATTTTAAAAATTAATTTATCCTTCTCCCCTTCTACTCGACTAAAAACACTTCCTTCCCAATAGCTAGTCGTCATCTCACCATCTACGAGCGAACAGCGAATCTTGCGGCTATGGATAATATAGTCCATGCGTGCCTTTTCTTGATCGGCACTTAATTCCCGAGCAATAGCTTTTGGGACCTGATCTTTGTTTAATTCACTAGGATTATCATGCGCCATGGCAACGAATCCCCACAACCCACTTAACGACATTGCCGCAATCATTATTATTTTCTTATCCATATATCCTCCATTATCCAGATTTGCTCGAAATTCTATTATACATATATTTAATTTAATCTACCGCCACTGCGAAAAGAGGCATGTGAAAAGTGGTGGCCAAACTTAGACCACCACTTTAAAATACGCTAAATTTAACCTAAGCTAAATATAACTTAGGTTACATGATACGACTGATAATTAATCTAGACCTACTAGAAGCAACTTTTTATAACTTCCTCAAATCCGTCACCAATACTGCCACCGAATGTCCTTACTAAACTTATTATTGAAGCTGGGGAAACAGAAACACCTAAATCAGTTTCGCAACTGCCTAAAAATAAATACCCAATCGATGCAACGATTACAACTACTAATACAATTAATACTTTTTTCATTTTATTTTCTCCTTTTTTTATTTTTTAGTTTATGAATGGTTAATTAATGTTATTATTTTTGGAAATGTTTCTGTAACGCAGTTAGATTTCCCATAAAGGAAATGGTACTGAGAAATATTTTTCTTTGCTTAAGTGTTAGCTTTATAAGATTAGTAAGCTCTTTAATAGAATTGCTAAATCTATTCATATAAATATGATACACAGCACCACTGACATCATAAAGACTAAACACCCCTATTGGATTAAAGTAAAAAATCGCAGCTATAATCGCAATAATTCCTAAGCCAACTGCAATCTCTAAACTATAGAAAATCATAACCAAACTTAAAATTGTTGATAGTATTAAAATTAACAGCACCAATAATGATCTAGTAGTCGTTAATCTCAGGGTAGCAATAGCATCTAGTGGAACCCAAAAAGTGGATCCATCATTTACAACATAAATTTTAATGTGATTCTTGAATAATGTTATCTCAACTTCTTTACTAGTGAAAAATGTGCCGTGACTAACAGTCACAGTACATAATGATACTTCTATCGTTGATTTATCACTAGCTTTATTCATATTATTTTGTTTTATTTGTTTTTTTGCATTTATTTATATTATTTTATATTTATTTATTATTATAACATTATTTTATACTATTTATTTACTATTTATAGTTTTTTTCTATAATATATATTACATTTAGATATTAAAAAACTACTGGTTGGATAAGTAATTTGATAGGTTTTGCTCTATTAATTTAGACAAGCCCTGATACACCTGTTGAAGACTGCTATCTTTTAAAAATGCACTTTTCTGGATTTGCACTGAAGTTTCGTATGGCGCTAGGTCCTGAGAAGATATCACAACTTCCACGCTACCTTGGCAGATAAAAGGAGCTGATGAATTACAATGTATTTGTAAAGATTGTAATGAGACTAAAATATCAGGATTTTTATAGATTTTAGGTGTCTTGTAATTTCTGCCTATTGTAGCTACCACCAGCGAAGTTAAATAATCCCCATTGACAATATTGTGAGTTATAGTAATTTGAATTTGATTTTTATAGTTAGCCAATGCTTGCAGGTTATTTTGCAGGTAGGTATTATATTGATTAAGAACTTCGTTAAGTGATGCATTGGGTACTTCTAAATACACCGACACATAGTCTAAATAAAGATATTGGCTACGAGCTTTAACCAACAAATCGTTTTGTGCATAGAGTTTATGAAAAAAGGTCAATTTGTCGCTAATTTCATAATGAGATCAATTATTACTTTTGCAACAAATTTGGTAATTACCTCATTGGTAGCTAATTGTTTGACTTTATTCTTATCAAAGCTTCGTTTAACCACCACTTGTGAATCTTCAATGACGAGTGATTGATTTTGTGAGTTTGTGGCATGTATTCGGTAATCTACTTTAGCTTGACAAATATATACCTCCTCATCTTTTTGGCAACTAACCGTGAAATCCTTCATGGTTATTGTTAATCCATGGTGCTCTTGCTGGGATGAGTTATGGGTAGGGTTTTGGGTTATTGGACTTGTCGTCGCAATCAAGCCATGACGCTTTAAATCACTGGTTAGATTTTCGGCAAGGGTCTGTGTTGATGGAGTAAGGTTAAGTTGAAATGCTACTCGTTGCTGAATTTGATTAACGAGAGCAAATTGCTGTAAGGAGTTTTGATAACCTTCCATAAACTCATCTAACCTAGTAGCTTCGCTAGAACTAGTTGCAGAAATAATAGTAGCAAGATGGTGGTATGGTACTTTATCTTCAATGAGTTGATTGAATTTTTTAACTTTCAACCAACAGTACCATTGAGGAGTCTTACAATTTTGCTCGAGAGCAAAATTGGATAACGCAGTTTGAGTAGTTTTTAATTGCTGGTAGAGATACTCCGCAAGTTCAGTAATTGATAGCTCGACTAAAACAAAATATTTTGTATTGTGGTGTATTTCTTTTTTGATGATACGAAGCAATGGCAGTACCGCAATACTGCTACTGACTTTGGTAGTTCGTTCAAGTTGCGTATCTAAACTGATAGTACGATCTATGCCTACGCGCCCACTGCTAGTAAGATTATTATTTGAATGAGTTACTTCGCGTTTAACACTCCGTTTCACTAAGGTATCAGATACCTGTACATCAAGCTGGTTGGCAATACTCCCAATCGCATCCTGCAGTGCTTTAGCGTAGGCATCTTCAGGTGAGGTGACAATGGAAGAGCTCCCAACTGCTCTTACCATTTCTCCACTGCTTGATACCGAATCAACCCATGAGGGCTGATTGCTACCGAAGTTCAATCCAGTTGGTGCGTTGAATACTTCAGCGTAGGAAGTTGCGGTATAAACGATGAGTGTAAAGATTAACTTCAATTGTCTCATCAACAGCAGTGCTTTACTGACTAGTAATGGTATTCTTAAAAATACTATTCATTTTCTCTTGGAGTATTTTAGCAAATTCTTGGGTGCTACTATCTGAGATTGAACGAGCTGCGTCAATCTTTTTGCCCTTTTCTTTTTGCGCTTTGTGCTCTGCAATAGTTACTAAACTTTTCAAAAGTAGCGTGTCTTGCTTGCGCAGGTAGAGGTAGTTGTATTTATTTAGTTCAGTAAAAATACCCCTCGCCCAGTCTTCTTTATCTTGGAGTAGATAACATGAGGCAACATTAAACAATAGTGCATAATCAAAAGACACCTCTGGCGTAGCATAGAGCTTAATGAAACTATTGCAGCCTGTGGTAATTGAGTTATTTTCAAGTTGCTCAAAAGCAGATGAAAATTGTTCATCCATTATTTTATTAAGATTTTTCGCTGATTTATAAAAATACACAGTAAGATTGGTATGGATAGGCACCAGATCGTCAGTGAGTTTTTTTGCTAGATGTTGGGCAGGCTGTGAGACACCTCCAGTACTGCCACTACCTGCCAGATTACCAGTAAGGCATCTATTCATACCACCTCTCAAGTAGGTGTTATTGACCATGCTATTTTTGGCATATATTGATTGGGCATTAGAAGTGAGAAGGCCCTGTACATTGCTCTGAAGCATAACATCTCTGAAACTACAATCATAGGTATAGTATTTACCAATATATCCAGTCATATCACGAGAAATAATTTTCTCTCCTACAAATTCACAACTCCTACCATCACGGGCTTTTATTTTTCGCTCAGGATCTGCTGCTACCGCTGCTTTTTCACAATCACTCCAACTAGGTCCATAGGGACCGCCCTTCTCATAGCGCACCCGAGTCTCATTACGACAATCTGATTTTTTACCCTCAGCATTAATGTCGCATATTTTCCAGATATTAATAGGCGCAGTATCGCTATACACCACCCCTGTCTCCTGATCAACGCTAGTTGTATCATAGTTCTTACTTTCTCGGCTTAAGGTACCGAACAATAGCACCTGCGTATCCAAGATACGAGCAAGAGACAATGCTATATCATCATTACTAGGAGCAGCCTCATCAACACCAGTGCTCTTGGACTTCTGAAGTAATCGCTTCACCAATTGTTCTTGATTAGTAACTAATGAAACATGGTAATAGGGGGTTTTATTTTTATCCTTAACTTCATTAAGCAAGCTGACAATTGTGCTACCCACGACCTCTGCATCACTAGCAGCATTGGCATCATGAGGAATAGGAGGCACAACGCCGATCTGCTTATTAAATGCAAATTCAGCATTAGCAGGCGGGTAATCCTGTGGCAACTGTACCACAATGTGATTCGTGCAACCCGAGACAAAGAAAGCCAACAGCAATAGATTGTGTTTAAACATTATTCAACCTCCATTTGATAGCCAATCTTAAATGTATTATATTTTTCTTGATTTGCAAAGGTCTCTCCGTATTCAATCACTAATCTATTTTTAACAGAACCAGTATAATTGAGCAAAAGACTAACACCTAATCCTCTGCCTATCGTAGTGTTAGTAAGAAAATGATAACCTTGATATTTATAAGAATTAGAGTAACCGGTAACCTTTACATTAAATCTGTCTTGGCTAAAGTACGCATAATAAGCATTAAATGAATCATCAATTCCCCCAATTGCTAATTTAATTCGACTTAAAAATTCTACTAAAATATAAGAAGAAACTGAAAGATTTTCTAATCTGATTTCACCCAGTGGCTGAGAATAATCAAAACCAACAAACACATCATCGTCTTCGCCATAGTAGCTTAAGCCAATAGACAGATAGCTTTTAGAAAAATCGAATTTAATAGGGCTACCATCTGCAACAATTAATGTACCTAGGCCTAAAGCAAAAAAAGTACCAGTATTACCAAGATACTCTAAGTTGCGATCTATGAGCAGAGATTCAATATCATTGCCCTTTTCATCTCGCAGTGGCAGATAATCATTATTAAGGATTTCAAGATTTGCCCGATCCTTAATGCTACTGTCAGAAACTACAATTTTTTTAGCTTCTGAATCGCCTTTACTCCTCTCGCCTTCTAATGCGGTAGAAGTTTCAGCTAGTGCTATTTCTCTCTCTATGCGTTTTTTAGCTTGAGTGATTAACTTCATCTCTTCAAGTTCAATTTCAGGTTCTCTGGTAGATTCTTCAGTGGTTTTTTTACCAGTGGGATTTATTTCAGTACTGTCCAAGCGAGACAGAGTGTGCAACGCGGCATAGAGATTGCCCTGCTGCTCTAGGCAAATAGCCCGATTAAAAATAAGTGAGCGCTCATTGGTGTAACGATTGAGTAGATAATTCCAGTAGCGGCAGGCATGCTCTCCATTGCCAACTGCAACTGACTTTAATGCTAACTTAAATAATTTTGCATCTTTGCCTTCGATCTCCTCATATGATTGCATAAACTCCAAGGTAAGTTCCTGCTCCTGGGGGGTTAGTTCAGAAGCTAGACCAGAAGTTACATAGCCGATTAATTTTTCAGATTCTTCCAAATCAGTACTGGCTTTACCATCGCAGTTAGCCGCGCCGTAGCGCAAAAAACGCTCGCTGAGTTTACTCTCTCTCCTGACTATTGGTGTGGATGCAAGGCTACTGTCTGTTGCCTCAACCCCACTAAATTTATAGTCAAGTGATAAATTGCCGAAGGTGCACAGATACGGCACTCTATCAACAACAGTATCAGTACGAGAGAGCGCAGTAAATCCATCACTCTGGACAATTTCACGACCATTACTATCATAGAGTTTAGTGTAGGTAGTTTTATAGACATTATAAAGAAATTCACCAACATCTTCATAGTACTTTCTACCAATATTGCCTTGGTACAAAATATATGAATCATCGAGAATGATATTCTTGAGCTCACCAGATACATCAGTGTCTGTGGTTGAATCTTTTTTCTTGATAATATCAGTGAGTTTGCTGGTAACATTTTTATCAACAAAACGAACTGAGTAATAGGGATTGCCACTTGCATCTTTTGCTCCAGAGAGCGTGTTAGAAATTCCTGCGGTCAAAATCTCAGCCTCCCTCCTCGCACTATCATCATCAGGGCGAATAGGCGCAATAGAAATCTTACGATTCTTAGCCGCTTCGATATTCTTCGGTGGTAAGATAATCTTCTTTTGCAGAATCGCTGGCGCAGTAGTGCAACCAGCTACTATCAGTGCCACACCGAGACCAGCAATAGTGCGATTGGCTAACTTTAACATCCTCTAGAATGGGGTGGAGTTTTAATGATAGGTGCGGAAGTGCTGTGGGGTAATAAAAGATATTGATTCACGATAAAGAATTTGAATACGAATGCAGCAGTTATTTTTGAGCATTCTGATCTGGGAGCAACATTATCTATTCCAATAGACTTTAAAAACGCCACTTCTCTCTCTCCGTCTATGTAGGTAATGTCGTCGAACCTAGGCTCACCACCAGCGTACGCTAACGAATACATCAAGACTATCATGGGGTCGGGCAATAACTCTGGAATACCGTTTCTTGATTTTAAACTGTTAGGATTGTAAAACACCACATCGTCAATACGAGTTTTAAGCCAGATATAATCTTTATGGGGAGATTTTTTATAGTGGGTAAATACAGCATTTCGAACTCCCGCATACCAACTACCGCAATCTGAGAAATTATTTTGCCGATACACAGAAAGAAATTCAGCACAATTCACCTTCACATCTGAAAACCAAAATTTTTTCCAGCTATTGTTTTTAAAAGCATTGTAGTACTCTAGCTTAGTCTTCTGATCCGCAATTGCAGGCACACTGTACCAACATAAACAAGCAACAGACAAAACAATCACATTAATAATACGCTTATTCATCATATTAAAAACCAATATAATACTAATATTTATATATTTCATAATAATTAACCATCCTAATTATATTTTATTATTATTTATTATAAACTATTATATCATATTAATCAAATATTTAACTATTTAGCATTTTTATTAGTTTTTTACAACAGGTCTTCAACCTCTATTCATCATAGGCTATGCCTAATATATTAAAGAGCTCTTGGATTTGAGCTTCCCGCCCAGTGATGTAGGCTAGATCCTTAATATTCGCACCAGCTTCTTTTGCATTAGAATCGTAGAATTTCTCTATGGAGATTTTACTGATAATAGCTATCCCACAAAAGACTATTGAGGTTCCATCTTGATCCAGAAAGATTCCAGTTTGCTTGAGGTACAGACCCTGCACCTCACCTGCGGTGATAGTTTCTGATTCATTTTTCAACACTTTCTTGCTCGCAGCAACTTTCTCTGCATTGGTGGTAATTGCAACTTTAGCCTGTTCACTCGTAGTTGCGCTGGTGATAGATTGCTGGTAATTTTCAAGAAATGATTGAACAAGTACGGTGCGCAACTCTGACCTATCTATACTTGTATCGCCTGAGTAAGTAACACAGTCAGCTAGCGGGAGTTGATTTTCTTTTAAACCAGTAAAACTTGTAGGCGTACTAACCCATTCTGGCTTCTGCTGATAACCCTGCAATGACTGTGTCTCAGCATAGCTGGGAGCAAAGATAATCAGAGCAAAGAAACAGAAACAGCATGCAATAACAACACTGCTAATTCTTTGGTAGGTAGTTAATATTTTTACGACTGAGTATTTCATGAGTATCTCCTTGTTGTTATTGATTAAGTAATTTATATTATTTATATGTAGAACTTAAGTCAAGCCATTCACCTGTTTTAATATTGTAGATGAAGGCATTGCCTACATCGTTATTGCCGTTTTGTACTTGCCTAGGAGCACCGATTAAGGCGAGGTTACCTTGGAGGGAGGTGGAGTTGCCGAAGATTGAATATTTAGGAAGTTGCTTGATGGGGGAGTTAGGGGTTTTGCTTAAGTTAAGCCATTTACCGGTTTTAATATTGTAGATGAAGGCATTGCCTACATAGGATTTGCCGTTTTGATTTTGCCCAGGAACACCGATTAAGGCGAGGTTGCCTTGGAGGGAGGTGGAGTCGCCGAAGGATGAATCTATACGAAGTTGATTGATGGTATAGTTTGAGGGTTTGCTGAGGTCAAGCCATTCACCGGTTTTAATATTGTAGATGAAGGCATTGCCTACTTCGGAAATACCGTTTTGCGTTTGCTCAGAAGCACCGATTAAGGCGAGATTGCCTTGGAGGGAGGTGGAGTTGCCGAAGGATGAATTGTTAGGAAGTTGATTGATGGGGGAGTTGTGGGTTTTGCTGAGGTCAAGCCATTCACCGGTTTTAATATTGTAGATGAAGGCATTGCCTGCTCTGTTAAGGCCTTTTTGATTTTGCTCAGGAGCACCGATTAAGGCGAGGTTGCCTTGGAGGGAGGTGGAGTCGCCGAAGGATGAATTGTTAGGAAGTTGATTGATGGGGGAGTTAGGGGTTTTGCTGAGGTCTAGCCATTCACCGGTTTTAATATTGTAGATAAAGGCGTTGCCTACATAGGATTTGTCGTTTTGATGTGGACCAGAAGCACCGATTAAGGCGAGGTTGCCTTGGAGGGAGGTGGAGTCGCCGAAGAATGAATATTCAGGAAGTTGATTGATGGGGGAGTTTGGGGTTTTGCTGAGGTCAAGCCATTCACCGGTTTTAATATTGTAGATAAAGGCGTTGCCTACATAGGAAATACCGTTTTGATCTTGCCTAGAAGCACCGATTAAGGCGAGGTTGCCTTGGAGGGAGGTGGAGCTGCCGAAGCCTGAATCTTCAGGAAGTTGATTGATGGGGGAGTTAGGGGTTATGCTGAGGTCAAGCCATTCACCGGTTTTAATATTGTAGATGAAGGCATTGCCTACATCGTGTTTGCCGTTTTGATCTTGCTCAGAAGCACCGATTAAGGCGAGGTTGCCTTGGAGGGAGGTGGAGTAGCCGAAGAATGAATCTTTAGGAAGTTGTTTGATGGGGGAATCTTTAGTCCAAAGTGAATTGGCATTAGTCCATAGTTTTGCATTGGCATATGATTGTGAGTTAGTGTCATCATCAAATTCTG
>JASGCS010000006.1:93229-111250 GCA_030054035.1 Candidatus Methylacidiphilales bacterium | reverse complement strand
TGCTGCAATGAAGGTGTTTGCTGAAACTGATGAGTTGGCTCCGAAGTAGAAGCCTTGTGGGTTTAAGAGAATGATTCTGCCATTAGCTGAGATAGAACCAAATATCTGGGAAGGGTTGCTATCTAGGATATGGTTAATAGCAATAGCTGTCGTAGAGGGTTGGTTAAAGATTACTTGTTCGTTGGCCTGTACATTAAATGAGTTCCAGGTAATAGTGGTAGCAGATGAGGTTTGATTGATGGTGGTGGTGTTAGAGGATTGACTAACGGTGGCTTGGCCATCTTGGATAGACGATAGCTGGGGTGAGGCTATTGCTACAAAGGAGTAAAGGAAAAGAGCGAGAATTATTATCATTTCTTTTAGGTATCTTTTTCATGTTCAACCTTTACTTATGATAATAATACTTGCGTATTATAACATATATTGCCATGTTTTACATATACTTCTCCGAAACTGATGTAAGTGTATAATTGTTACATGAAAAAAGTAGAGTATTATTTAGAGTGGCTGGTGTTTGCCGCACGATGGTTACAAGCTCCATTGTATCTTGGTTTAATTGTTGCTCAAATTAGATATGCGTTTGTATTTTTTCATGAATTAGTTGTTCTGTTTGAGGAAGATCATCCCAACGCAGTTATGCTGGGTGTATTGGGTCTAGTTGATGCTATCATGTTAGTTAATTTGGTTATTGTTGTGCTTATTGGGGGCTGGCAAACTTACATCAGCAAACTAGATTTACGAGAGCATCCTGATCATCCATCTTGGCTTGATGATATCACCCCAGGCTCTATGAAGATTAAGCTGAGCACTGCAATAGTAAGTATATCTGGAATTCATTTATTAAAAACTTTTCTTAACGCTGAAATATTATCGGATAGGGTAATCGTTACACAATTGCTGCTTCATCTTGCGTTCTTGTTTAGTGCAGTATTACTGGCCTACTCAGATAAACTTAGTCATCACGATACTAAGAAACATTAAAAGATATTTCCTAGCACATAAATAACTAGGGACTCATGCGAGTCCCTAGTTGCATTTTCTATTAGATTATTTATTTTAGCTTTTTCTATGCTCAATAGCAAATTCTTCTTCTGGTGAAAGAATCATTTTATTTTTTGCATGCACAGCAAAATAAATACTACCAATGATAAACCAGAGCACACAACCCAACAATCCCCAACGATAAGAATCAAAGCCTGGACCTTCTCTCAAAACATTTGAAAGTATGATTAAGGTAGTTCCCGTTGAAATTATGGTTGCTACCCATGCGCCAGCATTACCGAGTGGACTTACATAGGGTCGGTTGATGACCATTTTTTTAATGATTAAATATGAAACTGCCTGTGAAATATAGGCAATCATCGCTCCAAACACCGCCATATTTAATAATATACCTGAGGCAGCAGTAAGACTCTGTTCACTATAAAACGATTTCCACATTATTATGACTAATGCATAGCCAATAATAGCGCCAGTAATTAAAGCAACTGCTGGGGTTTTATTTTTGTCAAGGGTTTTAGAAAGTGCAGTTGGAAAATATCCTGCACGAGACAGAGAATAAATATTTCTACCGTAAGCAAACATAATGGCATGGAAACTAGCAACGAAGCTAATTATTGCAGTTAAGGCTAACAGTGTTCTGCTCACATTGCCTTGGAAGACAGTGGTTAAACCTACAAAGAATGGTTCGCCTTCTGCTTTTATTTGTTCTGCGCCAACTACACCAGTATTGAGCACAACAACAAGTATCGCTAATGTGAAAAGAGTAAGTATGCCCAAGATCAATGCAAAGGGAATGTCTTTTTTAGGGTCATGACTTTCTTCAGCTGCTAATGGCAACTGTTCTAATCCTAAAAATAACCACACTGCAAATGGCATGGCATAGAGTAACCCCATGGTGCCAAAAGGTAAAAAAGCAGTGCCTCCTTCTGCAGGAACAATATTAAAAAGATTGTCAACACTAAATGTGCCAGTAGTTGCAGCTGCAATAAAAAATACTGCTAATGCAAGTACAGAAAGTCCAGCAACAACCAGTGCTACGACTAAACTTAATTGAACATGGATGATATTTAGTATCAAAAAAGCTCCGTAGATAAATAATAACAAAGCCCAATCTGGAATTACAGAAACTTCGTCAACTTTTGGTAATAGTTCTTGAGCATACCCGACCATAAAAGTACCTACTACTGCAGTGGTGATAACATATTCCATGTTTTCTGCTAGTCCAGTAATAAAACCACCCCAAGGTCCCATTGCAGTTCTTGCGAATGAGTAGGCTCCGCCAGTATGAGGCAAGGCTGGTGATAATTCCGAAAGACTAAATGCTAGCCCAACATACATCGCGCCGATTAGAAAAGTAGCAATTAGTAATCCACCAAAGCCCCCTTCTCCAATTCCAAAGTTCCATCCAGAAAAATCTCCAGATATCACTGCAGCAATTCCAAGTCCATAGAGCAACCATTTTCCTGCAACCCTATTTAATCCTCTTTGCTCAAAATACCCGCTTTCCGCTTTTGAGTAAGTGACGCCGTCTTTCTGTATTTGATTATTCATACATTCATTCTCCTGAGTTGTATTTATTCAGTGCACTTTATACCATATTTTTATGCAAAAAAACATGCCAAATAAAAAAAATTATATGCTGATATGCTGCCAATGATCATGCTTTAGCAGATCAGAAATTACCTCTCTTTCTCTAATAATGCTGGTAGCCCCATTATAGATAGCAACTTCTTTAGCTCTTAACCTAGTATTGTAGTTTGAACTCATACTCATGCCGTATGCTCCAACATTGAGCAACGCAATAATGTCATCTGGGGCTAGGGCTAACCTTTGCTGCAGTGATAAAAAATCTCCGCTTTCACACACTGGGCCTACAATATCCCAAGTTTTTTTTATAGCATTTTTATACAACACTGGCATGGTGTGATGATACCCTTGATACAAGGCTGGGCGAATCAGGTCATTCATGCCAGCATCAACTATAGCAAACCCTTCTCTTTTATTTATTTTTTGTTTAGTGTATAAAACTTTGGTTAACAAAACACCACAATTGCCAATCAAAGACCGGCCCGGTTCAAGTATTAAAGTAATGTTGGAAAGTGTTTTTGCGTTTTTTACACTCTTCAGCTGGGCAAACAATTCCTGTGCCAATACTTTCGGAGTAATAATTTTTTCATTGTTGTACCTAATACCTAATCCCCCACCTACATCAATATGTTCTATAGGTAGTTGTAAAGAAATGGCCTGAATGGCGAGCTTACAAAGAGCGGCAAAGGAGCTACGATATGGTGATACTGAGATAATCTGGGAGCCGATGTGAGCACCGACACCTACTATCTTAATATTGGTTAGTGAAGCATCGTTGCTCGCGCTTTTCTCAAGCAACGACTGTGCATCGCGCAACGAAATACCGAATTTATTTTCTCGTTTCCCAGTAGCAATATATTTATGTGTTTTGAGCGAGACTTCTGGATTAATGCGCAAAGAGACTCGCGCATAAACATTTAGGGCTTTGGCTCTTTGATTGATGCAATATAATTCTTGTAAAGATTCAATATTAAAACAGCCAATAGATTGGTGCAATGCAAAATCAATTTCACTGACGGTCTTGCCTACCCCTGAATAAACAATGTTGGCTGGGTCTGCTCCAACGGCAAGCACTTGAGAGAGCTCTCCGCCTGAAACAATATCAAAACCAATATCATGTAAAGTTAAAAATCTTAGGATAGCAAGTGAAGAGTTTGCCTTCACTGCATAACAAATGCGAGATTTCATGCCAGCAAAGGCCTCTTTATAATTTAATACATTGGTATTAATTTGATCTAATGAATACACAAAAAGTGGAGTATGGTGGGTCCGTGCTAAAGCTTCTAATGAGACTTGGGAAAAGCAAAGAGAGTTTTGCTGGTATGACAAATCTGCACTGGTAAAATTATTTAGAGGGTTTTTTTTGTGATTCATCGGGCAGATCTTTTTGTTTTGTTTCTGTTTGAGATTGGGGGTCTGGGATAGGTTTAGAATAATATAAATCGGCCTTGTAGCCACAGCCGCATAACAAAACAGAGATTAGTAGTAATTGTTTCATGCTTTAATTTATTAGTAGTCTTATTTACCTGCATACCATTGTAAACTGTTACCTATGGGTTTTGATGGGGTAATCATTCAACCACCAACGGTACCAGCTAACGCAACAGTTATCTGGCTACATGGACTTGGTGCAGATGGAAACGATTTTGTCTCTGCAATAGAAGAATTAGGATTGCCAAACAATCATGCGATTAGATTTATTTTCCCACATGCGCCTATGATTCCAGTTACTTTAAACCATGGTATGGTGATGCGAGCTTGGTTTGATGTCAGTGGAATTGAAAATTTTTTTACCTCTAAAACAGCCGCCACCGCCGCCCAAGATTTGCTTACTACTGTTAATTATCTAACGACTCTTATTGAGCAAGAAGTGGCGAGTGGTATTTCTAGACATGCTATTTGTACTGCAGGTTTTTCTCAAGGCTCTGCGGTGGTGCTTGCTCACGCATTGCTTGCCTCTCAACCTCATGCTGGAGTAATTTCACTTTCTGGCTGGTTACCATTTTCACAAACCCCCTCACACACTAATATTCCAATCCTCTTAAGCCATGGCGAGCATGATCCAGTGGTGCCATTTGTGTCCTACACTCGTGCGTTAGAATTCTTTACAGGTAATTCTTTTCCAATCACAACCTGCGTCACGCAAGCTGAACATACTGTAACCAGGGAGCAACTTCAACAATGTGGCTCGTTCATTAACAATCTATTACAACCTTTATCAGCAAAACAAATAGAGATATTAAAAAATCACGGAACAGAGCCACCAGGTAGCAGTGCGTTGCTCAATGAAAAACGGAAAGGAACTTTCATTTGTGCAGGATGCAGAAAGCCTCTGTTTAGATCTGAACAAAAATATGAAAGCGGGACTGGATGGCCAAGTTTTTATCAATCAATTGACGGCGCACTTGCTTTTACCGATGACAACACCCACGCCATGCGTCGCACTGAGTATCACTGCGTTGTTTGTCAAGGCCATCAAGGACATGTGTTCCCTGACGGCCCAGAGCCGACTGGCACTAGGTATTGTAATAATGGGTTAGCATTAATATTTATTCCTGATTAACCATGTGGAGTTGAAGCCCTGTATGAATGATCAATTCCTAGTGTCAATCATTACGCCAATGTATAATGGCGCAAAGCACTTACATACATGCCTTGATTCAATTATCAATCAAAGCTATCGCAATATTGAAATTATCTGCGTGAATGATTGCTCAAGTGATAATTCGCTATCCATAGTAGAAAAATACCAAGAAAAAGATCCACGGATTCATATTATCTCAAATGAAATTAATCAAGGTATTTTATATTGCCGTAGAATTGGGGTTGAAAAAGCAAAAGGAGAATATATTCTATTTTGTGATTGTGACGATTGGTTGGTCACAGATATAATAGAGTTTTGTGTAAAGCAAGTTTTAGCACAGTATGCTGATATTGTGCATTTTAATGTTATTGAAGTTTTACCAGATGGAGAAAACAGATTGTATCGCTGGGCGAGGCCAAATTATAATTTACCCCCTCGTGATTTAGCAAAAGGTATACAGACGGGCAAAGTACCCCATGGAAATTGGGGAAAATTTATAGCCAGAAAAATATTAACGCAGGCATTAGCTACAAAACTTTTCCATGTAAACTTTAAGGTAATTTATTGGGAGGATCTAATGTTCTGTCTGGTGATCTCACAGTTTTCTACACAGTACCTCGCATCAAATAAAATTGGCTACTACTACCGAAGACATAGCGCTTCTGTAACAGGTGGTAATTATATTTTTAATGACCCCAAGATATTAAAGTATTTCCATTCATTTTTTCAGTGGATTAATGTTTTTTGTCGTTACTTTTCTTTAACTTTTTCTCAGATACCTATATTTCAAAAGTCAATAATAAAAAATATTCTAAAAGCAATTCAAAGTTCAGCCTACCGTTTTCCGACTCAGCACAAAAACAAAAGCTCGCTTCACCTAGCTTATTTTATTAGCAACCAACAAACATGGCGTAAAGAATATATACCAAACGAAACTACCTACTGCCAACTACTACCAAACATCACCGTAGAAGCAATCATTGCTGATAAACCACAATGGGTGGTGCTTGAAGATGGTGTTTGTCTTTCATGCAAAAACGCAGCCACACTGCTGTTGTTGCTCTCTGTTTGCAATATTGAGTGCTGGTTGCTTACCAATAACAATATTTTTCACAAAATCAAAAAAATCTTCAGGCCAGATACATTCATGCCTGAGTACTGCAAGAATTATTTTTCTAAAATTATCTATGGTAGAAAAATCAATGCACAAACAATAGATGCATTAGCCAACGATTACAATATTAATTATCAACTATGGCCAAAATAGCGCTCTGTCATAGTAATTTACTTTTTGGTGGTGTTGAGCGAACTATGGTGCTCCTTGCAGAACATTTAGAAAAAGAACAACACCAAATAGAAATCATCTACGACTATGGGCCAAAAGATAATCCAATATTTGATAAATATCCGATTCACAATCAACCATTTGTACGAGGAAATAATTCACTATATAAATCTATCAAACTGTATCAATTCTGGGTAAAACAAAAATATGACTTTGTGATTTTTTCTGGCACCCTTAATTACCCATCACTATTCTTGTGTAAAGCAAGCGGCGCAACCATCATTAATGTGCTCCATGAGTTTCATCCCAGTAATATGCATACCTTACATAATATCAATAGATATAAAAATCCAGAACTCACTAGCCTCATCGCTACATCAGTGGTATTAACCGATGCATCGTATCAGTTTGCCATCAAAACCTTTCCTCACCACCACTTTGTAAAAATTAATAATGCGCTTGAATTTCCAATCATCAGCAATCCTCCCTACATCGCGCTTCCAAAATATCTAAAAAATAAAAAAGTAATGCTTTCGGTTGGAAGATTGTGCCCTATTAAAAACCAATTACAACTTGCTACGGTTTTTTCTAGACTAGCTGTACAATTTCCAGATTGGCATTTATTATTTATCGGAAATAGCCAAGCGGATGGGATGGACTATTACAATAAACTAAAATCCTTTGTAATATCAAACCATACTGCTATGACATTGTTAGAAAGGGTGGGTAATCTTGAAGATTTTTATCAGCTCTGCACTTGCATGACATTACCTTCTTTGCAAGAAGGTTTTGGATTGGTGATTATTGAAGCAATGGCGTACGGCAAACCGGTTATTGCCTATGATATGGTTGGACCAAATGAAATTATAGAACATGGTAAAAATGGTTACCTAGTCCAACCAATTGGTGATGAAGTAGCATTAGAAAAAACCCTAAGGGAGGCCATGCACAATATCCCCTTACTTAATTCAATGGGTAAAAAAGCTTTAGAAGTGAAGAACCGATTAAAAAAGGACACAATTCTAAGTCTATATTCACAACTTCTAGTCCAACCAACCAATGCCAATGCCCCGCAACACCACAATATATTATTCTACTGGAATAAATTTCTAAGACACCATGTCAGAATTAAACGGAGGATTAGGCTTGGCATAAGTGTTTGTATACTTAGTCTAATCATTATAAGTGTGATGGTTTTCTTAATATGAAAATTATCCTTGTAATGTATAGCGGTGGAAGCGGTATTGGTGGCCAAGAGCGAGTGACGCTAGTGTTGACCAATTATTTTAATGAACTTGGCCATGAGGTAGTCATCTGGTCTAATTCTTTAGAGAAATTTGCTTTTGAACATACTTTAAGCTCTTTGACAATTGAAAAATACCATTGGTTATATAGTCATGGTGGTTTTAGTGCTGACCCACAAGTTATTAAAGATACATTTCAAAAGGCTAATCCAGACCTGATAATCTTTAACCACTGTGTTTATTTTCCTCTCGTATTAATTTCTCACGCTTTGGGAATTAAAAATATTATGCACTACCACATAAGCACACAAGATGGCAGTAATGTAAATGAAGCGAAACAAATTTTTAAATATCTTTCAGATCCTGCAATTCTAGGTGCTATTGCAGCACATGTAGTATTAAATAAAAAATCGCTTGAGTATTGTAAAAATACCTATCCATCTAGTCGCTGGGAATTAATTTCTAATTATGTTGCAGAGCCCACTCAGCAGGATTACAACTCTTCGTTGCTTTTAGACGCATTTCCAAATAAAAAAATTATAGCCTCAGTAGGCAGAATTGAGGGGGGCAGAAAGCGACAAGATATTTTAATCAAAGCGTTTGCTCATATTGCAAAAAAATATTCCGATTGGATAGTGGTTTTTTTGGGGAACTTTGAAGATAGTGCATATCAGAATTATTTGAAATCATTCGTGTCCTTTTATGATTTGCAACCTTCAATACATTTCTTCGGCAATGTGACTAACATTTACCAGGCATTAAATAATTGTCACTTTGTGGCTTCTACATCATTTTCGGAGGGGATGCCGCTGAGCATCCTTGAATCTTTAACAATGAAGAAACCGGTAATTGCCTTTAATGTTATGGGCACAAATGAAATAATACGGCATGGACATAACGGGCTATTAGTTGAATCAATAGGGGACAGCGAGATGTTTTCACAGAGTCTTGAAGCTATGATAACAGATGATACGATGCGCAAAACTCTTAGTAGTAATGCGGGAGAAATTGCTAAAGAATTCACGGAATCCTATATTAAATACCAATGGTCAGAATTGCTTAATTCGCTTAAAACTACCCTTACGATTCGAAAACAAAATTACATTGTAGACCTTTCAAAATATAGTAAGCGAAATGAAACAAAAAACCCTGTTGAAAATCAAAAGATATATCTAATAAACAAAAACCTCTCACTCGGCGGTGGAGAAATGGTGGCGGCTAGGCTTGCCCATGGGCTAGCAGGATTGGGTTTTAAAGTGGGTCATGTGGTGGAAGAATCTCGGATAGAGATAAATACCTTTGGCATTCCGATTCATCAAGTGCCCCATGCCATTACTCCTTGTAAAAGTGTTCGTGATTGGTATGCGTTGCATAGATTTTTTTCCCAGCATGCTCCAACAGCAATTATTACTTCTGATTATAGTCATTACCCGAATTGTTTTCTCTTGATGGCGATGCTCCATAATGTTAAAGTAATTCGTGTGGTGCATATTTTAATTGATCGTAACTTTGGGCAAGATATCCTCGCTGACATACTACGAAAAGAAAATAAATACCTGATAAATTATACAGTGGTGTTAACTGATGAGATAGCAGAGTTCATAAAAATAAATTATGGATTTAAAAGATTGGTAACTATTCCCAATTTTGCTCACTACCCTGTCCCAAACACTGATCCAATCATTGAGCCTAGCTCGGTGGTAGGTGATGCGCCGTTTGTGTTCATGGGGGCGAGGTTGTTTTTACATCACAAAAGGCAAGATCTGGCAATTAAAGCATTTGCTTTGCTTGCTGGTAGATTTCCAACATGGAAGTTGGTATTGGCTGGTGATCCAGTTGCCTATGAACCAGGTTCTTTAGAAAAACTTAACCAGATGGTTGAGGGGCTAGGACTAGAAGGTAGAGTCCTTATTATCTCACGAGTTGGAAATATTGCAGATTGGTATCAGCGCTGTGCGTTTACAATTCTAACTTCAGCATTTGAAGGACTGCCTCTTGCGGTACTTGAATCAATGTCATATGGCAAGCCTGTGATTTCATTTGATATTGGAGGGCCAAGGTCTATCATTACTCATGGGGAAGATGGGCTACTAGTTTCTAATGTTACATCTGTAGAAGAGTTTAGTAATGCCATGGCGCTCCTGATGGAAGATAGCACACTGCGCGAGAGTTTAGGTAAGCGAGCATTAGAGGTGCGAGAGAGATTTGGTCGCGAAGTAATTATTAAGAAGTGGGAACTGTTGCTAGAAGAAGTAAGCAGGAAAAAGAATGTACATTTCTGGAAGAAAATTATTCTCCTTGGTAAGTTCTGTAAGGATAGCTTAGCATCAAAATTTAAAAGAATAGCCGCAGTGGTTGGGTTTTGGTTGCTACTGAAATAACACATGCAAAATAAATTAAACAGGCCTTTGGTCTCTGTGATAGTTCCTTGTTACAATTCCGAAGCGTATCTAGGACGATGTTTGCGCTCAATATTGCAACAACAGTATCAACACATTGAAGTTATTTGCGTTGATGATGGCTCCACTGATACTACCTCTACTTTGTTGGCTCAATATAGCGCACAGGACAAAAGGATTAGCGTTATTAGTAATGAAAAAAATGTCGGTGTATTTTACTCGCGTTACATTGGGGCAACTCATGCCAAAGGTGAGTATCTTCATTTTGTTGATAGCGACGATGAGGTGCTTCATTTTTGTTTAGAGGAGGCCGTAGTGTGTGCGATTCTAAATGACGCTGACATTGTGCACTTTAATGTTGAGTTAGTGCCAAATGACACTAATCGTTTATTGCATTGGTTTGCTCCATACTTAAAATCGACAAAAGGTAAAATTTTTGAATTATTTTTATCTGGTAATATTAGTCATAACCTTTGGAATAAACTGCTCTCTAAAAGAATTGTCACTAATGCAATTTCTTCTACATTGTACAAACAAACTTCTCTGGTAGGAATCCAAATTGCAGATGATTATCTATTTTTACTTACTTGTATGTATTATGCAAGAACCTATGTACCGCTACCATTACATTTATATCAGTATCATCTTCGTCAAGCTAGTTTGAGCAATAAAAATAATTCCTACGCTATGCACGGGGTAGTAGATAAATACCAACCTGCATATAGATTTTTATTGGCCTTCTGTAAAACTTTTAATGTCTCAGCAGAACGGGTAAGATTTTTCTATGAAACCATACCTTTCAGTATTAACCATGCATTATTTGAGATGTGCACAAAATTACACTTGGACAATTCATCACGACCGACCGCACATGATTCACCAATAGCTAGTTTTGATTTTTCAAGCATTAACCAATCTGTGCTTGCGTATATCATACATGCCCTGCAAGGCATTGAGATAAAAATATTAATGCCTGCCACGATTGACCTTAAAACTAAATTAGCTCTTGAAGATGCCATCGGCGCAGCGCATGTATCTTATGATAATGCTCAAACCCAAAGCGTGTGTGCAGATCAACCATTAGTAAGCGTTTTAATACCTATTTACAATGTTGAAAATTATTTAGCGGCTTGTCTTGAATCAGTTATAAATCAAACCTATACAAATCTTGAAATTATTTGTGTAGATGATAAATCTACAGACGATTCATTGTCAATTGCAAAACGGTACCAGCAACGAGACACTAGAATAAAATTAATTTGCCATGATGAAAATAAAGGTTTATTGGCCTCTCGTTTTAGTGGATTTCATGAAGCTAAGGGGAAATATTCACTCTGCGTTGATAGCGATGATTGGCTAGATTTACAAATAGTTGAGCTAGCAGTGTCAAGAGCATTAGGTACTAATGCTGATCTCGTTCATTTTGGTTGCATAGAGATAGATGAGAGCGGTCACCTGTCATCTTTTACATGGTCTAATCCTAAAACCATTGAAGCAAGTGACATTAAGCAGATGATCCTTTCAGGAAAAATATCTCACACACATTGGGGCAAGTTAGTGGTCACAGAAGTTTGGAAAAAAGTTCTTGCAGATAACTGCATTCAAACTGATGCGAGTATTTCAATGTGGGAAGATTTAATAGCGTATTTAGTAGCAATGCACTATATAAAAAGCTATGCTCCATTATTTTATCGTGGTTACTTTAGGAGAATTAGGTCTCGTTCACTTACTGCTAACTATTCACAATACTCAAACAAAGACACCATTACTAATTATAATTTATTACTTCGATGGGTTTACCGTTTTGCTTTGGTCTATGGGTATCCACTACAAAAGCTGTTAGCCTATAGAATTTTCAAGTACATTAGAAAAAAGATTTCTTCCTCGTTAATTAAAGATGTGATATCACTCCAAAATTCATCGGATACACCTGATGATCATGTTGAGATATTTTATTTTGGCATCTACAATACCTGGCACGCTAAGCGCATCAATGGGAAGGTGAGGATTGACAAAACACCCGCACGAGAAGTTGATAGCATTGTGCAATTACTGTGTGGTGCGAATAATGCTGTGCCAATCATTGCGTTAGTAGAGCTTGAATATGCTGATATGTTCTTTTCCGTTGTGCTTCATTTGTCATTATTCAGAATAAAGAGTTTTGTTATCGTGCCTAATGCTTTGGTAGATCATGCAATATGGTCTCTCCTGCCAACCACCATAAGAGATTTTTTTGCTGACCGAGTTATTACCTCCAATATGAATCAATACAAAATAAAAAAGCTACTGCTTGGTATGGCAGATCATACGCAAAGTGACGCTTTCAAGTTTAAATTTCAAGCTCTGCCACCTTTCACTCTGGACGCCAAGTCAGACTTACGATTTTTCTCCACAGTATTAACCAAAATGCTCGCTCTTGAATCTAAATCAAAAGAGCTACTCAAAGCAGTGTTTTATAAATTTTAGTATAAGATTTTTTTTAACCTTAGTATTGCGCGCCTAATAAAAATTTCACCAAGTGACCTATTGGTTAACAGTGGCAAATACATTTTATTTTGTTCAATTACCTCTCTTAAACACACATAGATAAATTGATTATTGCTATCCGAGAGCAACTGATGTGGATCACTTAGTGAATCTGGTACTCCAGTATCATCAGTAATGATTTCATCTGCGAGTTGGTATGGGTAGTTAGTTCTAAAGTTAGGTAGACTTTGTGCAATGAAGTAGGTTTTTTTATTACTACAAACGATAATTTTTCCTTTACAATTCCGATAGAGATATTTCATGATTGGCTCAAAGTGCTTTATTAGGCCATCATATATCATTACACTTTGATCATAGTTAACATGGTAATTAAGTTTGTTTTCCACAAAACTCCAAGAATCATACAATGAGATCCTGATAAGTTGGGTAGGATTATCGTTGGTGAGGATTTTTGGTGCTGCCTTCTGAGTTTCGCAAGCAATAATTGTTGCAACTGATTGATTTCTAGTCGCTAATCTTTTAATCCTTTCAGTTGCCAGCCATCGGGCAACGAAGGGCTTCAACCCAATGGAGTGTAAAACTTTTAGTGCGGTTAATTTCACAAAATTAAATATGGTGGAGACGGCGGGAATTGAACCCGCGTCCAGAAATGATCAATCCCTAGTACTACATGTGTGTTTCATTTTTAATCTCCTAGCTACATCCCAATGAACAGGGTTAGTAACTAGACAGCCAGTGAAAGTACGAGATTAACTGCGCAATGGCAACACAATTAACAAGTTTGGTGATATGACCTTCATTGCATCATGCACCAACACATGACACTGAAGGGCTAACGGGTTTTAGGCCGCTAGAGCGTATTCGCTGTTATTATTTGCAGCTATTTTTTGAAAAAGTTTAACGAGTGTTCTCATCCTCGACATGCACCAGAAGACCTCACGACCCCTGTCGAAACCGATCGTCCCCAAGCTTTAGTTTATCATATGATTTGGTGCGTTAAGCAAACCGCAGCGTTTTAAGTAGATTCTTAAGATTGAAATTGCTGCTGGGGTCATGCCTTGTATTCTGGAAGCCTGTGCTATGGTATGTGGTCTTGTCTCCTGAAGTTTTTGACATATTTCATTTGATAAGCCTCTAATGGAACGATAGTTAGTCTGCAATGGAATTGTGGCAGTTTCATGGGCTTTATTTAATTCAATTTCTCGTTGCTGTTGCTGGAGGTAGCCTTTATATTTCTGTTCTATTGATAATAATTCTATGGCCTCAGGAGTCTTTGCTTCTTTAAGGTCACTCATTTTTTTATAAAAAATACTGCGCTTGGTATCATCTAACAACCCCAGTTCTATTGCATAGGGACAGAGTCGTTGGTCAGCATTGTCTTCTCGCAACGACAAGCGATACTCAGAACGACTAGTAAACATTCTGTAGGGCTCACTCGCGCCATGGGTGGTTAAATCATCAATTAGCACACCAAGGTACGCCTCATGGCGACGAACAATAAACGGCGTTTGTTTTTTAAGACTACGGACAGCATTAATTCCTGCCATAACACCTTGCGCACCAGCTTCTTCATATCCAGTGGTGCCGTTAATTTGTCCAGCGAGAAATAATCCTGAGATAATTTTACTTTCCAAACATGGAGTTAAATCTCTCGGATCTAGATAATCATACTCAATAGCATATCCGTACCGAACAATTTGTGCGTTTTCCAGTCCTTTAATTGAGTGAACAAAATTATCTTGGATTTTTTTTGGCATGCTCGTGGAAATTCCATTTGGGTAAATTAAATCACTACTAAGACCCTCTGGTTCTAAAAATATTTGGTGCGATGCTTTGTTAGCAAAGCGGTAAATCTTATCTTCTATTGAAGGGCAGTACCTTGGACCACTGCTGGTAATTGAGCCATTAAAAAGCGGTGACTCAGCTATTCCTTCTCTAATAGATTGGTGAGTTGATTCGTTGGTATTCGTAATGTAACATGGTATTTGGTTCGGGTGAAAAGTGGGGTCTGCAAAAAAACTAAACACCGGTCGTGGGATGTCAGAATGTTGGGGGATTAGTTCTGAATAATTAATTGAGGTTGCTAAGAGACGGGGTGGGGTTCCAGTTTTTAATCTTCCGACTCTAAATGGCAACGAGCGAATCTTGTTAGCTAATAGAACTGAGGCCTGATCACCAAATCTGCCCCCAGAGCTTTGCTCGCTACCGAGATGCATAATACCGCCCAAAAAGGTGCCGGTGGTTAGCACCACTACATGAGATCTAAGCGTTTGAGTTAGAGTGACCACACCTTTAATCACATTATTTTGAATAATAAGATCTATTACCTGATCTTCTACGATGCTGAGATAATTTTGATTGGTGGCGATGGTTTGAATTGCTTCACGGTACAACACTCTGTCTGCTTGAGATCTCGTTGCTCTTACCGCATGACCTTTGGATTGATTTAAAGTTCGTATTTGAATGGCGGCCATATCTGCGGCTAATGCCATGGCTCCACCAAGCGCATCAATTTCCTTTACTAAATGACCTTTGCCTATACCCCCAATCGCGGGATTACAACTCATTTCTCCAAGCTGGCTTTTCTTAAAGGTAATTAGTATCGTGTGGCTACCCATCCTTGCAGATGCTAAGGCTGCTTCAACTCCAGCATGACCCCCACCAATCACTATAACATCAGCGTCAAGCTTAGTTGTAAGCGCATCAACCACATTCATAATGGAATTAAGAGATTCTGCTCGGCATCACAATGTACTGAGGTGATGGTCTATTAGTAAAGTTCAAAACAATTTTATCGTCTGGATCTTTAAATGCTAGAGAAACATCATCAGCATCAATGCTATTTAAAACATCTAAGAGATGATTAACATTGCAACCAATTTTTATTGTGTCTCCGCTATAAGAAATATCCATGCCCACCTCGGCTGAGTCCAATTCGGTATTATTGGTAGATAGCTGGAGTAGGTTATTTCGTAATTCAATTATGATAACTCTAAATCGTTCATTGAGCATAATTGAAACCTCGTTCAGTTTTGCTCTTAGGTCATTTTTATTAACAATTATTTTGATTGGGTGGTTTTCTGGCACCAGCGCACGACAATCAGGATACCGGCCTTCGATTAACCTACTAGTAATAGTTAGTCCAGGAAATTGAAAACCAATGTAGCTACTAGAGTTAACCACAAGGGTAAAGTTTATGTCTTCAAATGAATTGCCTAGTTTCAAAATTTCATTACAAACTTTTTTTGGGATAATTACATCAACTTCGTCTGTGCTCTTAAACGAATCTTCAGCTATATCAATGAGCGCGAGTCTATATCCATCTGTGGCGATGGCGGTAAGTAAATTATTGCGTATCTCAAGTTTAATGCCGAGAAGGTATTGTCTAACATCGCTATTTGAAGCGCAAAAAGCAACTCGCTTAATAGCGTCTAGCAAAACAGAAAACTTAAAATTAAGTCTTTTTTCTTTTTCATGGGCTAAGCTAAATCTTGGAAAATCGTCTCCATTCAAGCAAGGTAACACAAACTTACTTTTCCCTGACTTAACCAAAAGTTGATTGGGGTCAGAAAAATCTAAAGTTAATTCGGTTGAAGCTGTGGTTTTAGAGATATCAAAAAATTTCTTTGCGTTTACGCATACTTTATATTTACCTTCAGCAGCGCACTGCATGTAAGCATGGCATTCTATTTCCATGTCTGATGTTGTGAAGCTGATAGTGCCATCTTTCACTTCCACACATACATGGGTAAGAATTTGGATGTGGTGTTTGCGTTCGGCTGCGCTTATCACTGAATTTAAACAACGAAAAAGATCTTGTTTGGCGAGGGTAAGTTTCATGAGTACGATTTTATCACAAAGTGGCTAGTTAGCCCTGGTATTTATAGCTTAAAATTTCCAAAATTGGGTTATTTTTTTTAAAATGCGCTTAGCATGGGTTTTAATTGGCCCTGAAGAAACAGCAGCCGCAAAGAGCCCTATACCATAGTAAGGAAGTGCGATTACGCATTCCACACAGATGGTTAGAAAATTAATTGGGCTTGTGGCGATATTTTCTTTTCTAAAAATTGATGTGATGAGATTTCTTATCTTTCTCTCGCTAGAGATTTCTGACTTTAATTGACATGAGAAATATGGGAAAAAACTAAATGGCAGATTTAGCTTTGTAGCATCAACCTTGGTTGTTTTGAGATTGTCCTCAATGATGAGCCAGCATTCAACCTGTAAAGCATAAAGTAGCAATACAATTTCATCAAGGTTATTGGCGCTACTATGGATAAGGCAAAGGTCCGGTTTGTTTTTGAGCAAAAGAAATTGCAGGTCGCATACAGCAGTATTTATTTTCTCAAATTCAATCAATTTAAAATTATGCGTTGCTTTAAGCACTTTTGACCCGTCAATAAAATAAATAACTTGTGGAGAATAATTAATTTTGTGCGTGGTTGGTAACCTGATACTGCCATTATTAATTGATTCTATTATTTTATTCCTTGTGTACCTAAGCGACTCGCCAAAATACATGGTGATAAATTCCTGCTGCGATATTTGAAAATAATCTATATATTTTTGTATGAACTCCACTAGGTACATATAGTCTGTCAAGGTGCGTTTAGTAGCATATTGGGAGTAGAGAGATGTAAGCGAGTCTGTTCTTAATAATCTTTCATACCCTAACACCCCAACAGGTGCATAAATCACTGCTTGTTTGATTACAACTAAAAACGCATTTAGATCTTCCCAATTAGATTGTTTATTTGTAGAGTCAAGAAGTTTTGTTGATAATACTTTATTCCAAATTGTATTTTTAACAAATTTATTCCAATGGTTGTGTGATACGAAACCATTTACAATTGCGTGTGAAAAGCTAACTTCAAATTCGGCACGAGGTGAAAACCATTGGTCATATCTAATTGCTCCGCTTGGGTATCTATCTCGAGAACCAAAATGAACAATATCTGCATTAGTAATTAATGCACGATTGACTAATGTTTGAATAATTTTATTTGAGAGCAACTTATCGTCGCTATCAACACATAAACAATAATCACCAGTAGCGTTTTTAAATCCGGTTACCCTAGTAAACAAAAGGCCTCTATTCTCTGCTGAAGATACTATGGTAATCCGAGGATCCTGTGCCTGATATTCTTGCAAGATGCTATCAGAGTCATCGGTGGAACAGTCATTGACACAGATGATTTCTAATGCGGGGTAGCTTTGTGCAAGTACAGAGTCTAGGCAGGTACGAAGGTAGGCAGCGGTGTTGAAAACTGGGATGATAACACTTACCAGTGGTGTATTGGATATGTGGTTTTGTTCTTCTCGTGCCAGTTGTTGGTGATGCTGGTGCACTGCCTCGTTCCAAGTAATGGTTTGGTGTGGTTCTACGAACACTGCTGCACCTAACCCTAGCAGGTCAGTTAAAAATAATTGGAG
>JASGCS010000006.1:0-93129 GCA_030054035.1 Candidatus Methylacidiphilales bacterium | reverse complement strand
ACACAGATGATTTCTAATGCGGGGTAGCTTTGTGCAAGTACAGAGTCTAGGCAGGCACGAAGGTAGGCAGCAGTGTTGAAAACTGGGATGATAACAGAAATAATATGCATCAAATTTAGTATATACTTATTATATTAATACATGAGATATTTTTTAACTTATTTTACATTTTATTTATATAAAATTAAACTTAAAACAATTGCTATTTTTCTAATAAATAAAATAAGAAAAAAGAAAAATACTATTAATTATAATTTACCAACATATATAATTACTTCATATGATCATAACGAAATAAACAATAATTTACAAAAATATTTTTTTGAATTCAAAAATCTTATAGTAGTTTATATAGATAATTATCATTCAAAGAAATATCTAAAGAAGTTATTACGTAATAATAAAATTAGTGCTGCTATAATCAAACATAGTAATTTTATAGTTATAGATGATAGTAAGCAAAATCAAAGCTTACTATTAAGGTATTTATTTAGTAAATCTAGAGGGGGAATTATTTTATTTACTACCTTAGAAATATATTTGACTGGTAAATTAATTCCATGGTTAAAAAATGAAATATATTATTATCCAGATTATATATTTCCAGCTGATAAGATTCTAAAAATAATCCTAGATAATAATAATTTTCAAACACTACAAAACCATTCAAAAGTAGAAGTAAATAATGAGTATGAAAACTTTATTTATACTTTAAATAAAAGTATTACATTTGTTAAAAACAACAGAGAAAGTTATCTAGGTAAGGCTTCATTTTACCAACTTCTTTATTTATATTTTTATAATAAGTTTTATAATATAAAGAAAAAATTTTAAGTTTATTATTACTATTATAAAACTCTTATTTTAACAATCCAAGTTCAAATAATAGCTATAAAATCATCAATTATAAGATTACTAACAAGTTATTAATAATAAATAACTGTGCTAATTAGATTGTTATTTATTATTAATAACTTGTTATTAACCATTTAATATAGTGTGTTCTAAGTTGGTTATTTCGCTTTTAATTTTTTTATCTTTTGAAAGTATTTGTTCAATTATTTTACATGCGTATAATACAGTTGCGTGATCACGATCGTTAAAATTTTTACCGATTTCTGGCAAACTTTGTTTTGTCATTTTTCTTGCTAAATACATAGCAACTTGCCTGGGAACAATTAAAGATTTAGATCTACTTTTACTGACTAAAGATTGTTGTGAGATTTTATAAAAATCAGCAACGATTTTTTGAATCTTATCAATGGTTATATTTCTTTGTTTAAGAGAAATAAAGTCTCTAAATGTATGTTTGACAAAATCTATTGTGATAGTGGACTTTAAAAACTTTGAATAGGCTATTAGTTTTTTAACTGCGCCATCAATTTCTCTAACATTTGAAACAAAATTCATTGCTATATATTCAATTACTTGTTGGTTGATGGTTTGTTCACAGTGTGCCTGGTTGAATTTTTGTTGTATTAATAATTTTCTTGTTTCTAACGAAGGAGCTTCAATGCGCGCTGTAATGCACCACTGAAAAAAAGTTTTAAGTCTTTCATCTACATTACATAGTTGTTCGTCATCGTTACCAAATGTCATAATAACAGTTCGTTTTAAGCTATTTAAGTGTAAAAGTATATTCATTAATTCTTCTTGTGAGCGTTCCTTTTCATTAAAAAAGTGACAGTCATCAATTAACAATACATCCACTGAACGATATTGCGCTCTGAATGCTTCAAGCCTGTTGTTGGTAATGGCATTTACCATCTCTACTACAAATTTTTCTGCATGTACAAAAAGATACGTTGTTTGTGGTAATGTTTTTTTTATATGCATGGCAGTGGCATTTAAAAGATGGGTTTTACCCAAACCATAAGTACTATAAATCATCACATGTCCGTTATGGGTCTTAGGATTTTCTGCAACGGTTTTACAGAGCCCATAGGCAAATTCATTTGAAGTTCCGGTAATAAATGTATCAAATGTTAACGCAGTGTCAATTAAGGAAAGTTGCTGCTGAATAATTTCTTCTTGTCTTCGGTCGTGCTTAACTAAGAATAAACAAACTGAAACAATATCTTTATCTTTAGAACGAATAAAACCCTTGATATCTTCCAAATACCTGCTTTTAATTGTTTCAATAATTTGTTGGCTTGGAATATAAATACAAAAATCACTTTTTCTAATTTCGGTATAAAGTGGCTCAAGAAGATCTCTTACAGTTGCCTCGTCCCATTTTTTAATGAGTGACGCAATACATTCTTTCCAAAGAGCTGTGCTGTTCATATTTTTTTTAGTGATGGTAATAAGTTACAAAATTTTTATGCCCTGTGCAATAATATATTTTACTTTTGTTAAAAAAAAGTTTAGCACAGGCTATATAAATGTGGTAGACCTGTTATCTATTAAAAAATAAGTGTAAAATAAGGGAAATTAGATAATACACAATTACCATGAAGCGAACATACCAACCAAAAAAAGGCAAAAGAAAAAAAACTCACGGCTTTAGAAAAAGAATGAAAACTTCTAGCGGCAGAGCGGTTTTAAACTCTCGCAGAGCAAAAAAAAGAAAAAAATTAGCTGTTTAATTTTTTGAAAAACATTTCTCTAAGAAATTCTCAGGATTTTTCACTCGTTTATAGCAACGGCAAAAGAGTGAGGACGAATGCTTTATCCTTCAAATTCTGTAAAAATGAAATGTTACAGCCAAGACTCGGACAAGCGATTTCTGTCAGACAATGTAAACTGGCAGTGCATAGGAATAAACTTAAAAGAAGAAACCGAGAAATTTTTAAGAAACTACAAAATCAATTTCCAGCCATTGATATTGTAGTGTCACTAAATAAAATTATTTCAAATACAGATATTGCGGGCAGCTATCAAGTATTATTAGAAGATTGGAAAAAGTTTAACCAACAAGTACGGGTTTTCTGAGGTGATTTTATTTACCAACTTTTTACTTTTGTTATGTGGAAGGGCTGTTATTGGTTGTGTTAAGGCTTATCAATTGTTTTTGTCTGCGTGGCTTTCCATGTGGTTTCCAACGGCATGCAGGTTTTATCCAACCTGCTCTAACTATATGATCGAGTCAATCACAACACATGGTCCTTTAAAAGGGTTGTTTTTTGGAATTAAAAGAATTATTAAATGCAATCCATTCGGCCCTTCTGGGTTTGATCCAGTACAAAAAGTTAACCATGAAACATAATTATAGAGAAACCTTAAGAATATTTCTTTATCTTATCGTAGGGATACATTTTTATGCACTCTATCAAGCATGGGAAGCTGACAATCAACCGGTTGCTAAAAACAATGTGGCATCTAAAAGCGCAACCTTACCTGATCAAATAGTACCAATAAAAGACAGCCCACAATTACCTGTCCAATCTCCAAAAGACACTCCTTCCGCTAATCAAATAGAGGCTCCCATTTTCTCCTCTACACCATCAATAAAAACCACCTCGGCCTCTTTAGTTGAAACCAGTACCGATGGGTTTACTGCAAAGCTAAGCTCAGTCGGGGGCGATATACAAGCAATTGTTCTTTCTTCATATTTTAATGCCAACAATACCAATTACGAAATTTTAGGAAACTCGGAGCAAGAGTACCTAATGCTCCAATCTGGCTTTACAACTAATGGTGATCAGACGATGTTACCAGAATTGACGAGTGATTACAGACTCATTGAAAAATCAAGAGGCGATGTAAGCGTAATTACTTTTGCTTGGAGTAATGATCAGATTACCGTTTTAAAATCATACTCATTTTATAAATCTTCCTTTGAAGTTGACCTAGCTCTTACAGTAATTACCTCAGACAAGTTAAAAAACAACATAGATATTTTCCCCTTTGTGCAACAAGTTGCAACACCCAGAACTAAACCAATTTTTTCAAGCAGTTATCTTGGGGCAGCAACATTTAATGAAGAGCAGGGCTATAAAAAATTAAGCTACTCAACACTTCAAGAAGGATCTTATAAAGCAACTTTAAAAGACAGCTGGTTTGCTTTTGTGGATCATTATTTTGTTTCTGCTTGGATTCCTCCTAAAGACCAAGCGACCGATTACTATTCAAGAGCTTCTGCAAACAAAGGAAAAGTAATACTTGGTGGTTTTTTGCCAGGAAAAAATATTGGACCGGCAAGTAAAGAAACCTGGCACTCTAAATTTTATTTTGGACCAAAAAGCTCAAAAAAACTAGAAAAAACCACCCCAACGTTATCTAAAGTTATTGATTATGGAATATTAAGTTTTTTATCAAAACCCATGTTTTGGCTATTAGAATTCTTTCATGAAAATGTAGGCAACTGGGGTTGGGCAATCGTCTTGTTAACATTTGTTATTAGGGCGATATTATATTATCCTGCTGAAATTGCTTTTGTCTCTATGGCCAACATTAAAAAGGTTCAGCCTGAAATGCTAGCGCTAAAAGAACGACATGCTGATGATAGGCAAAAATTAGGCATAGAGATGATGAGGCTTTATAAAGAAAATAAGATCAATCCTTTAAGCGGCTGTCTTCCAGTGCTTTTACAAATTCCTGTTTTTATTGCTTTATTCTGGATGCTTTCAGAGTCAGTTGAGATGAAGTACTCCCCTTGGATTTTATGGATAAAAGACCTTTCCGAAGCAGACCCTTTCTATGTTCTGCCTGTCTTGATGACCATGAGCATGATCGTCCAACAGAAACTAACAGCCCAGCCAGCCGATCCGCTTCAACAAAAAATATTCTCAATGCTTCCATTAGTGTTTGGTGCGATGAGCATTATTTTTCCTTCAGGTCTTGTGCTCTATTGGGTAGTTAATAATATTTTGTCAGTGTTGCAACAATTAGTCATTGAATATAGGTTAAAGCTCAAGGAAGACCGAGCGCATTAGAACACTAAGTGATATCATTGTTGCCTTGGCCAGTGCCACTGGTAAATCTGGCATTGCAGTTATTAGACTTTCAGGATTAGGTTGTATTAGCCTCGCAAGTCGCGTTTGTTTCAATGGAAAGTTAAGAGACAGCACTCCAAGACTAGCTCAGGTTGTAAACCTTGAGATTGATGGAATTATAGATCAAGTTGTGGTCATTACCTATCAGCAAAATAAAAGTTTTACAGGAGAGGAGAGCCTAGAAATCCAATGTCATGGAAACCATGTGCTCATATCAATAATTATCGAGGCCTGTATTAATGGTGGCGCAAGAATGGCGAACCCTGGAGAGTTTTCAGAACGAGCCTATCTGCATGGAAAAATAGATCTTGCCCAAGCGGAGGCTATCGTGGACCTCATTCACGCAACAACAAAACGAAACCTCATAGCCTGCACTAGGTCTCTTCAAGGCGAACTTTCAAAATTCTGTAAGATTCTAAAAAACAGCATTCTTGATATCTTTGTTGAGGCAGAGGCACATATTGATTTTAGCAATGAGGACATTGAAATAGTTTCATGTGAAACATTAGCAAGCAAGTCCCAATCAGTGTCACATGAACTAACTACCTTTATTGAACGATGTAATTATGGAAAACTAATTACTGAAGGGCTGCATATTGCAATTGCCGGGAAGCCTAACGCGGGAAAATCAAGTCTATTTAACGCTCTGGTTGGTGAAGGCACTGCTATTGTTTCTGAAATGCCTGGCACAACCAGAGATATTCTCAAAGAACAAATAGCTATTGCTCAAATACCTATCACGCTTTATGATACCGCAGGGCTTAGGAGTTCAATTGATACTATCGAGCTTATTGGACAGGAGCGAGCAAAGCAACTTTTTTCTAGAGTAGATCGCATCGCCTATATAACAAAACTTGACTACTCTTGCAAAAATAAAGAAGATCTAGAACAAATGTTAGAATCAGACAAAGAGTTAGCTGCGATAAAATTGCGATTAGGGGATTGTCCGATAGATTTTATTTTCACCGGAAGTGATTTATACCCTAGTGAGCAAAAAAGCGTTTTGTTAAGTGATGGGTCTCAAGCCATAATTCTTAGCACTTTAATTCATGATACACTTGGCACACTCCTGCATCACTGGGAGTCAGTAGTTCAAAACCAGCAGCATTCAGATAATGAGTTTTCGGCTAGAGCTAGGCACATTCAATGCCTGACTAAAAGTAGAGATCATTTAAACCAAGCGGCATGCTATTTTAGTGGTACTTCCGAGAATATTGTGCTCGCTTGCGAAGAGCTTAGAATGTCACTGCAGGCCATTTCAGAACTTGTCGGCGAAACCACGAACGATGAGTTGCTTGGTAAGATATTTTCAACTTTCTGTATTGGGAAATAACATCATGTATTTGGTAGTATTTCTATTTAAGTTTTTATTCAATGTAGGCAAACCTATTTTTATAAGCATTAAAAGAGCATGGGCAACTATTATCTTTAGGCAGACATATAAATTTATCCCCAAACCAGTAAAACGATATTTTCAAAAATACCCTAGCATCACCATTGTTACCGGCTCAACCAAAAATCACTATGCATCCGCATTACCTTTCATTATTTCAGTTGCTGAGAATTTACCAAATTGTAATTTAATCTTTTATAATTTAGATACTGCGCATATTCCCACCACGATAAAACAAGTCTGCGCCCTGTTTGGGTATTCTTTTAAAACTTTTGATTTCTCAAAACACCCAAACTGGTTTTCAATTGAAAGCCAGTTAAATCAAAACACAGACAGATTTTACGCAGGTGCTTATAGCTGGAAACCTAATATTATTCATTACGAGTTACAAAACGCTACTTGCGATTACCTTATTTGGTGTGATGCAGGAAATCAAATTAGCGTAAGTTTTGAGAAGAAAAAATTGCTGAATGCGAATGAAGCGCCACAAACATTTTATGAGCTTATTGCTCAAGGACCTGTTACAGCTTTCACCACTTGGCACACAATAAAAAAACTGACTCACCAAGATACCGTTTCTAAATTACAAGGCGAGCCTTATCTGGATGATGAAATGAAAATGGGAGGCTGCATAGTGCTAGAGACTAAAAATGAATTAGTACATGACCTAATAACTGAATGGAAAAACTCCTGTAATGATCCTGACCTTGTTGCTCCTCGGGGAGCTACAATCCTGAATCATCGCTATGACCAGGCCATTTTTTCAATTTTATTTTATAAATACGCTGATAAATATGGTTGGACAAAACACCTAGGCAATCCTAAAGCACATATCACTATTCATCATGATAACAACTTGGTGCGTGTGTATGGTAAATGCCATTATAGTAACATATGATATTGACCATGAAATATGTATTTATGTTTTTGCTCTCAATTTTATTTTTAATTATATTGTTAGGAATGATCGGTCTTGGTTTTGCTTATCTTTACAGTTTCAAGAATAAAGATAGCAATCTCGCTAAGGTGTTTAATAATATGCCACAAGGCACTTGGTTTTATAGTGGAAACTATAGTTTTATTGATGCCGGGGAACCATTTGAGCAATATGAAAAAAAAGTAGTTGATTATTTATTAACCAGATCTAAGGCCCTACCTGATTTTACTGTACCTGAAATGGTGCGCTTAAACAAACCTTTTACGCTCGCGGTTGACCCCGAAGCCTGTAATCAAAAACAAAAGATCTCAGCACTGCTTATTCACGGTCTTTACGCTTCACCAAACTCAATGAAAGACCTCGCCGAACACTTACAAAAAAATTGTATAGAGGCAACTGCTATCTTGCTTCCTGGGCATGCCACGAAGCCAGGCGACCTATTGTCATTAAATGGAGAAGTTGTCTTAAAACAAGTTGAGGCAAGAATTCAGGCATTTATTAACTCAACACCAGATAGTAAAAGAATTCTCATAGGTCATTCCTACGGCGGCCTTCTCTCCGTTTTATTTTCACAAAAATTTAACCAGCAAATTCACGGTATGATTTTGTTTGCCCCAGCTTTTTTTGTCACGAAACACGCGCCACTACATGCGTCTATTGGCTCTAGATTTTTATCTTACTTGCCTACTAACGATTTTGGCAGACTCTCCCCGGTTTTTTATTTAACCCAGAGTATCAATGCAGCAAAGATACTGTTTAGTCATTTAGGTTTAGTTACTAAGGCAAAGCCAATTAATACACCAACTATGCTGATGATTTCAGACCAAGATGAAGTAACCAACTACCGGGGTGTGATTTCTTTCGCAAGAAAAAAATTGGCAAACTTAAAACTCTTTTTAAATACCAATGACAAAGACTCTCAATATGAATTATATGGAAACTCGGCCACCTATTTGAATTCGGCTTCGCCAGAGGATAAAGTTGTTTCAATGTCGCATCTGGGATACTTTATCAAATGGAACAATCCTATATATTCCGAAAACGGACCAATGGCATGCATAGATGCTAGAAATTTTGATTGCCGTAAGCCTCCCAAAAGCTGGATTCAAGGCGGGCTAACCAATATTCCAAAAAACATTCCGATTTCAAAGTTAACCAGAAATCCTTTTTTTGAAAGAGACATGAATGAAGTCGTAAGCTTTATTCAAAATATTGCATCTGAAAATCTTGTCACAGACTCTCCTAAGAGTAGTGAAATTATTAGCAAAAAGTAATTTAGTGCAATCATCAGGAATACAATCGCTGAGCGTCTCTAATGTAAGGATTATTAAATCATTAGGACAAATTCCAATCGCAAAAAAAACACTTTTAATTGGAGATAATGGAAGTGGCAAAACCTCTTTACTTGAGAGCCTGTATCTCCTTTCCACTGGCAAATCATTTAGAACTTCACGAGCTGCGGATCTAATTACTAGTGGGGAGCAGAGTTTAATCGTAAGAATAACTGCTGCAAGTCTCAACCAAACCTTAGGCATAGAAAAAACTACAAAAGGAGCAACCACTATTCATTTAAACGGTGAGTCAATTAACAAAGTCAGAGAGCTGGCTAGGCTGAGGCCTACTTTAATATACCAACCTGATAGCCTTTCTTTGGTAACTGGTAGCTCAACAATTAGAAGGAGGTTAATCGATTGGGGATTGTTTCATGTGAAACATGAGTACATTGTTCACCTCACTGAATATTTGAGAGCGCTTCGCCAACGCAATGCCTTGCTAAGATTGTGTAGAAAACAACCCAAACTGTACAGCGATCAACTTGACCAGTGGGACAAGGTACTGGTCGACTACGGTGAGAAGATTCACAAAGCCAGGCAAGAACTTATTGCCCAAATGCAAGATATATTTTTACAAACTATAGCCAATCTCGCACAGCCAGAAATGAATATTGATTATATTCATGGCTTGGATGCTAGTAACGCCATAGAGAATGATTTTGCTCAAGTGTTTACAAATAACTTAAAAGAGTACAGAGACCAAGACATTATGCTTGGCTCCACCGCTAAAGGACCTCATCGTTCTGATATTGCTATTACCATGGCAAATTTTAATGAAATTAAAAATGCAAAAGATTTTCTATCGCGTGGGCAACAAAAATGCCTTAGTTTTGCTCTGATAGTATCACTTGCAAAATGGTTTATCACAAGAATTGAATCAAGACCAACCATAACGCTACTTTGTGATGACATCGCTTCTGAGTTAGATGAAAGCAATCTTGCCAATGTAATGAATGTCTTAGAGACCATTGATGCGCAAATTGTAATTACTGCCATAGCAGACCAGTCTATTCCTATGGCGGAGAAGCTGGGCTATTCAACGATTAAATTAGTTAAGGGCGCTATCTGTTAGCTCTTTTAGCTGGATACCTTCTAATATCCCTTACATGATGAAAAATTGAATAGTATGCTCTCATTATTTTAATCATGTCAACAAGTATGAGGCCGCAACAATTACTTGAGTCAGTTGCCAAATGCTAGCTTAAAATACAAATACAGCTATATATTTTAAAACGCGCCTAAAGTATAATACATTTAGAATGGTAGATTATAAAAAACTTACTAAATGCCCATTAGTTAGTATTACAATTGAATTAAGACATGATTCCAATATTCAATTTGGTGAATTATATAATGTAATCAATACTAAACTTGCCTCAAGAATTAAAGAAAAAAACACGCATGGAATTTTGACCATCCCAAGAGATGTTAGATTTAATGATACTAATCTAAAATACAAACCAATCCAATCATTTAAAATAGATAATGGGTGTGTGTGGAATTTTTCTGAAGACGGCATTTTTTTACAATATTCTTTTGATCCAATTTTTAAAGGCGAGTTTTATTCGGGTTGGGAAAATTTAAATTTATCATCGGAAATTAAATTAGTAGTAGATTGTTTAAAGGCACTAGGTGTCAAAAGCACAACTTATTTAGGATATAGAGTTCTAAATATGTTTGAAGGTTCAAAAATTTTCCAACATAGTAATATAGATATAAAATTAAATAGCAAAGATTTAACTGCTGAAAGTGAAAATATATTAATATCCAATGAAATTAATAAATCAAGCTTAAAATTAAAATACATAATTGCAGTTAATTCTAAAATCATTCATCCAATGAAAGAATTTAAAGGCTCTTATATTGACATAGATGTAAGTTATAATGAATTTATCACAACTGACACAAATGATGAGCTTGTATTTAAAAGAGTCTGCCAGCTTCATGACGAAGAAAAAAATTGTTTTTTTAGCATTTTAAAGGAATCGTTTGTTGAAACATTGAACTAAAGATGTCTAGTGCATTTATAATAAAGCAATCTGATTTTTCAACAGTCCTTGATCAATGTCTGATAATTAAAGAGATAGAAAGAAATTACACTGAAGAAAAATACAAGCTTCTTGATTATAGTAAAAGGAAATCTGAATTAGAAAATGCTTTTAAATTACTAGATGAAATTAGAAGAGAGAATAACGAAGAGAATAATTTTGATGCTGAAATCGAGAATATTCTAGATGCGTCAACTGCTATTGCCTATAAAATTTTAACAAGTAATAATTTTATAACCCCAATCATAAGTTACTATGATGATGGTTCAGTTTATTTAGGGTGGTATCCTGAAAATAAATTAAGATTTTCAATAGTAGTATCAAGCCAAAATATTATAGATGATGTAACTTGGTTTAGATGGGTTTATTTAGATGCTAGAAAGGGCATAAAAGAAACCGAATCTGCTAGTGGAAATAGTCCTATTAATAATTTAGAAAGCATAGTAAACTTTTTTAAAGCAAAACAATTTGTATTTTATGAAAGTAGCCTACATACACAGCAAATACAGGCCAGTACAGCTTTGTTTTATGATTATAGATTCTGCGCATAAGTTAGCAAGACACTGCAACTCTCAAATGCATCGGCAGAATAGTTTGTTGCCAATTGCTTTTCAAAGTAGCGACGATAAAATTTCAGTTGCACTGCTTGATTATCATGACGGAGATTTTGAAAATCAGTTAAATAGTGTCATTGGTTGTATCAAACAAACTAGAGAGTTTAAAAAGAGCCATAGAGTCGCAGTAATATCTGTTAATTTAGTTAAAGAAGTGTGTAGAGAGGTGTCAATTATCCATGATGGAGAAAAATATGATTGTCATACCATAATAAAAGCCCACTTAGAGGAATCAGAGAGAGAAAGACTCGCATCCGATTCTACACTTTATGATTTATCACTTAATGTTGTAATACCCTAGACAAGTCAAAAATAAAATTAATAATACCCTACCGTTACCCCTAATAAAAGAAATCTTTGTTGGAACTTCGCCCTTTGGATAGCTTCTCGTACTCGGTAACTCTAAACAAGCATATCCTAATTGAGGTACGCGATAAGTGAGGTAGGAAAGAATTTCATAAGAGACAAAACAATTTCTAAACAATCCCAGCCTTTCATCTGATAAGAGTTTGCTGGTATATCCCCTAAAGCCCTGGGTTGTGTCAGTCCAACGAAATCCTGAGAACAGACTTAACAGTGGTGAGTGAATAAATTTTATTGCTATTTTTCTAGTTACAGGAGTATTAATTGCAATACCTCCCGTTATAAATCTACTTGCTTGAATGTATTGTGCGTCACCATTTTTCAGAGCACTGACAAAGTTTATAATTGACCGCGGATCATCTTTGTTATTACCGTCAATGGTAATAAAATAATCATAACCCTCGCTTAAGCCAAAGGCAAAGCCGATCCTAAGGTCGCTGCCTAATCTACCCGACACGCCCTTTGCTCTGGTTACTACTCCTCTAATTGAATTTTTGATATGGTGTTCATGATCTAAAGAGCTGTCTGTACTGCCTGCGTCAACAATACAAATATCTGCATATTCGTGGATTTTATTTTCAGCCATTTTAGAAATTAATGAAATTATTCGCTCCCCTTCATTAAATACTGGCACAAGCACAATGATATTTTTACGCTTTTCAAAATACATAGTAGATAGACTAGGCGGAACCTCCCAGTGACTCGGGATGATAAAAGTGTTTTTGTTTTGGTTCATTAGAAAAATCTAAGCCAAGCTTTTAGTAAAGCCAACTCTTCTTTTTTGACAATTGATAGTTTGTGCAATGTACTGTAGCATCGCATTAATGCGTCATTACAACTTGAAGACTTTTTAACTTCATCGCCAACTAAAGAAATCAAATCTTTTGCGTGAAGATACATCGGCACTTCGTCAATAAAATCTTTTAATAAGGTATGTTTATTTCTAGCTTGGAAAACCGTCGCTTGAGTAAAACCAAGGCTATAACCAAACTTCCATAATATTGGTTGGGCAATAATACCTCGCAAAATATCAGTAAATCTAAATGTTACTGTGGAAGGTAAATACAGCAGTGGAAAACATTCATGTCTAAAATAAGTATTTTGAGAATTAAAAGGACACCAGGTTTTATTTTTTAAGACAACCGGAGATCGTTTTTTAAATGCGATATCTATTGATCCATTGGTCATTCTGTAGATTGCATCAACATCAGGGTCGCCATTTGCCAGCCCTTGCCATATTCCTACCCGAACAATATTTTTGCTAGAAGTAATTTTATTTTTGGCTGTTATTAACTCAAGTGGATACCCCCTTGGCCATATCAGATTATTAGTACTTTGATTTATGAATAATGAATAAATATTCAATGGCATATTTGAATAAACGCAATCATAGGTTCCATCAAAATTAGGCACGGCAAAATTAGATAGTGGTATGTTGTCGTCATCCGTATCAACAATCATCGTTGCTCCAGAATTAATTGCGAATAAATAGCCAATCATTTTTCTAGAATAATGATTGACAGGCAGGAGTTTACAAAAAGCGGCATATGATGCAATCTGATTTTGCAATGAAAGATACCCCACATTTTTATATGCCCATCCTGCAGGTGTTTTTTTATCGCCCACTACAATAGTCTTGTAGTCTAGCAAAGCAGCAAATTTTTTAACTGCCCGAGTGGGTGCGTTTATTGAGGTGATAACAATAAAATTTTTTATCATACTATTCGCTGTCTGCGCTTTTCCCATAATCCCTCCATTTTTATTTTGAATATTGATGGAAGCCAATTAGAATAGGCATACTTGAGCAGTATGATGGCGTGAAAATACCAAATTAGCAATTTGAAAAATTGCATTATTGTTCCCACCATTCTCGCAGGAGAGTCTCTATAAGTTGTTTGAGTGATTTCTTTAGCAACATACACATAAAGCCCCCCAAAGAAAATAACGACATGAAGGATCAATATAAATCGCACCAAGGGAAGATTTTTATTTTGAAGTAATAATGGAAAGCAAAGGAACAAGACGACTAATCGGTAGTCCCAATTTCCATGTGATAAAAAACTTAAGCAATAGCAACTCGCTCCAAGTACATAGAGCGTCTGGTTAAAATCCAAAGTAGAATTTTGTGAATTGATAATTGAATAAAAAGTAAGATATTTTTTAGAAACTAGGTATAAGAGCTGCGCGGTGATGATAAGAAATCCCAAAACAAACACTTTGGAATTATTAAAAAATATTGTTGCTCCATAGGCAAGAATCAACTCTGGATATTGAGTGAGCTTTATGCCCAATGTTAGATAATCAAAATAGTAATAAAGATAAAATCCAGCAAGTGCGCTAAGCGCAAAAACTAGAGCGGTTTTTCTAAACGCCAAGATACCGACAAAGGGAAAATACTTTATTGCCCCAGCAAATAGTAGCGGTATGCCTGCCAGCCATTGTGCATAGATATTCTTAGTGCAAAGCAGTACAGCAACTAAAAATAATAAATCAAACACTAGTATATCGCTGGTGCCCCTATCAATGCCTAATAGACTTGGAGTGGAGAAAAATAAAAGCAAGTACCAGCCACTGTTTCCTTTCATCATAAAGTACAACAGGATGCCGATAAAAATAAAAATATATATTGACACAAATGTATAAAAATGCCAATCAATATGAAGCTGAAATGATTGCGCTATCCATATCCAAATAGGCGGATAGGTAAGTGGAATACTAAAAGTACCGTTTGGCACCACATACGGATCAAGCCCTTCTTGAATCATAAGGGCTAGAGGCTTAATTATTTTTATATCACCATACAAACTACCGCCTGGCCAGAATACTATCGGTCTAAAAAAATCAAAAGGATAAAAATTACCTCTCGAAATTAATACATAACAGATATAAATTATTGTGAGGCAGACGAGTGAGATAGAAAAATATTTTAAATTATTTTCCGAATTGAATATTGTTGATAGCCTCATAACTTTACCTTTTTTAAATCAAATTTTAATGGAGTAAAGTTTGAATAAATGTGTTTGAGCAGAATTATAGCATGAAAATACCAAATCAGAAACTTAAGAATCTGATTTAGTAATCCCAATTGAATTACTCCTGTGTAGAATACTAGTAAGTGAAATATCAATATACTTTGAATCACAATGTGATTTTTGTGTTGTAGTAATAGTGGAAAACACAAGAAGAGCATAATTAGTCTATAATCCCAATTCGTATGTGAAAAAAAACTTAAACAATAACAACTTGCACCGAGCACATAGAGTAATTGATTAAAAGATAAGTGTGAGTTTTGGGTTTCAATGATTGTAAGTAAAGCAGATTTATTTTTATTTAAGTATAGCAAAATGAGTGGCACGATCGCGAGAAGTGTACCCAAAAGTAATACTTTGACAAGTCCATTGATATTAGGAAATAATAATAGTGCTCCATATGACAGTCTCGGGAAATCAATAATTTGAGTGTAGGTCATAACATAATGCAGGTATTCAAGATTGAAATACAAATATAGCCCCGCACAAGCTAAAAGAATAAGTGCCAGAATAATATTTCTAAATGCCAAGATACCTGCAAAGGGAAATATTTTAATTGCCCCAGCAAATAGTAGCGGTATGCCTGCCAGCCATTGTGCATAGATATTCTTAGAGCGTAGAATCATTGCTATTAAAAACAATATATCAAATACCAATATATCATTTGATCCCCTGTCGATGCCTAAAAGACTTGGAGTAGAAAAAAATAACAGCAAATACCAAATAGTATTGCTTTTCATCATAAAGTACAGCAGAATGGCAATGTAAGAAACTATATAAATTGAAACAAATGTATAAAAATGCAAGTCTATCTGTAGTTGAAAAGTTTGTGCAATCCATATCCAAATAGGTGGATAGGCAAGTGGGATATTTAAGGTGCCCTGTGGCACCACATACGGATCAAGCCCTTCTTCTATCAATAGGGGTATTGTCTTTATTTGCTTTATATCCCCAAATAAACTTTCACCTGACCACTTCATTAATGGTTTTAAAAAAGCCAGAGGATAATGATTGCCTTTTGTTATTAAAAAAATACCATACCCTATCGTGCAACCAACGAGCAAAATAGAAAAATACTTTACCTTATTTTGTAAAAATGCTCTTAATTGTAAGTACAGGTTTGATATTATAATGATTGGCAAGTGGCTAGTAATTAAATGAAATCAATTTTCTTATTTTACTTGATTAATATATGTATCGGAATTTTGATTTTCCCACTTGCTATGTACCTACAGCTATTGGGGTCCATTAGTATTTATTTTTATCGGGGGATTGCGGTGGTGGCGTTGCTTGCAAGTATTCAATTACTTGGCGCATTATTTTTTACTTATAAAAGCAAAATTTCTTCAGCACATGCAATTGCGATAACGGCATTACTCATTTGTTTTAATGTTAACTTTCTAGTCTTAGTCCCAGTGAGCCTAGATCGTTCTATTTCGGTTTATCTACTTGGCTACTCATATAACTACCAAGAACCCTTCACCGAGCAAGAGCTTGAGAGCATTTTTTTAAAGGGCTATATGAATGATAAGAATGCAATTGCGAGAAGAATAGATGAGCAACTCAAAAGCGGTAATATTAAAAAAATCAATGAGACGCAATATCAATTAACGGATCGAGGCAAGCGCTTTGTACGGTTTCTGCGCTGGGTAGCACCAATCTACGGTGTGTCTGATGAATTTGTTAGCCCAAAGCCAGTCTTAATTCAAAAAGAAAAGACCCCTTGAGCTTTGAGCTGTTCAGCTAGCTGTCTTCCCTCTCTGATGGCATAGTTCGTTCCGCGATCTTCAGGGTAGATTTGTGCCATACTACAGAGATAAAGATTTTTATAAGGTGTCTTGGTACTTGGAATGAGTGAAGAGTAATGTTTAGTAACAATTGGCTGCGCATATCTAGCCTTCCAGCTATAGGATTGTAGTATAGTTGATTGGTCAAATTTAGGAAACATTGATCTAATATGGGGTAAAGCGAATGATAAAAGTGCTTTATTATCATAGTTATATATTTCATTAGTATGCTCTAAGTATCTAGAGAGATAGACTAAATGGCGATTGTTATAAGCCCCCTTGTTTATAAAATTGGTATGTTCAATAATCCCAACAAATGGAAAGGAAGGGTCGGCAACATTGATCCAGTATAGATCGGAAAGCGGCTGATTAAGCTCTAGAATCAAACAAACATTTGCAAGGTAAGGTATTGCATTTAATGAAGCCAAGTATGATTCAGAGGCAAATTTATTAATGATGTTTGAAAATTCAGGCAATGCGCATGTTGCTATCACAACATCGTAAAAGTTACTAGATTCCTTGGTTGTTAACTGCCAGCCAGTATCTTTTGGTGTTAAGGACAGTATTTCTTGACCGCAGAGCACCTTGGAGCCTTGAAGAGTAAGTTGTTTTTCTATCTGCATTGCCACAGTAGCAAAGCCTCCCTCAAGATACATCAGCTGTTCCTGCCCTTTTTTTCCTCGGCTACCTCCTCGAAGTTTTAATTTGTTCCAAATCCATACCGCAGATATTTCATCTGCGTAGCTTCCAAACTTACCCTTAAGTAATGGCTCCCAGACCTTTTGATAGACATTAATTCCCCCCATTGCAATTAACCAATCCTTTGCGCGTATAGATTCTAACCGTCCCCAGTCTTGCACTTTACTCGCTTTTAGATAGAGGAGCCCCAACCGTATTCTATCTAAAATCGCTAGGGGTTTGTAGCGTAGTAAATCAATCGGCGAGGAAAGTTTATAAAAATTATGCGCATAATACATTCCAGTTCTTGTGGCTTGCGTGGATAATTTTGCGGACATTCCCAATTCAGAGACAAGCTGTAAGACCTCTGCGTCGCTAGTAAACCAATGGTGATAAAATTTATCAAGAGTAGTGCCATGCATGGTAAATGAAGATGCCAAGCCCCCAACTTCATCTTGCGCCTCATACACCACGGACGCTATCCCGTATTTTTGTAAGGTGTACGCTATGGTCAGACCAGAAAACCCACCTCCAATTATCGCTACCCGTGGTTTAGTCAAAGCCAAGTTTTTCTCCAATTACATATAAGGGACGATTTTTACTCTGAGAATATAATCTACCCAAATACTCTCCTAGTATTCCCAAACACAAGAGCTGTATCCCACCTATAAAAAACATTGCTATGAGTATCAATACTATCCCACTACTCCAACATTGAAACAGTAGTCCAAAGAGCAACACAACACAGAGAGCCACTAAAGAGCCCATGATAAATAGTCCGCCAAAAAAACTCGCTATCCGCAGTGGCTTTTTAGAAAATGACAATATCCCATCTAATGCAAATGCAATCATTTTTTTTAAAGGATATTTAGTATCGCCTGCATACCGTTTGTCACGCACATAACGCAGGCCAAATTGCTTAAACCCTACCCAGGCAACCATCCCCCTGAGAAAACGATCTTGCTCTGGCATTTTCTTAATCAAATCAACCACTCGTCTGCTCAGCAATCTAAAATCTCCACTATCTAGTGGAATTGTAATTTCAGAAACATTTTGTAATAGGCGATAAAAATACTTCGCAGTAAGGAGCTTAAACCAACTCTCACCCACCCTTTGTTCTCTCACCCCATACACCACATCGTATCCCTCTTGCCATTTTTGTATCATTTCAAGTACCACTTCAGGCGGGTCCTGTAAATCTGCATCCATGATGATTGTTGCATCACCGATGGCATGGTCAATACCAGCACTCACCGCTACCTGATGTCCAAAATTCCTAGCAAAGCCAAGCACCTTTATCCATGAATGAGTGCTTTGGTATTTTGCTAATAGTGCAAAAGTAGCATCACTGCTACCATCATCTATAAATATAACTTCATAGGCATGGTGTTCTAACTTTAATACTATTTTATTTAGACGCTCAATTAATTGAGGTATGACCAGCCCTTCATTAAAGCATGGTATTATGATTGAAATAGTAGGCATAGCATATTTTAATCTACTAGCTTCCTATAAAATATAAAAATGAAATATCTACCATCATTACTTGGTTTTTTTTAGGTTTGCTCAAGTTCTAAATTTGATAATCGTAAAGGTGCTATGGTAATCATTTTAATTTTATTTCTTAAACTCATTCATAAAATAATTAAGTGGATTGCTAAAGTGTATATAAAGCACCCTAACCCTATAATACGATTAATTAAAAAACGAATATATCAATCAAAATATCCTAGCATTACAATTATTACTGCGACCACAAAAAATCATTTTAATTCAGCGTTAGCATTTATCAGCACGGTACGCAATATGACCCCACATATTAAACTTGTTTTTTATAACCTTGATACTATGTATTTTCCTACTTCAATATACAATTACTGTAAAGCAAATGGATTTACATTTAAAGAATTTGATTATACAAAATACCCTAGTTGGTTTCAAATTGAAAGTCAGTTACATCAGTTTAACGATAGATTTTATGCTGGTGCCTATGCTTGGAAATCACAGATATTTTATAATGAGCTTTTAGAAAGCAAAAGCGATTTTGTGGTTTGGTGTGATGCTGGAAACATGATTATGCATTCTTTAGAAAAGAAAATAAAACAGAGTGCACAAGATGAACCAATATCGTTCTACGATTTAATTGCGCTTGGACCTGTAACCTCTTTTACTACTGGACATACAATCGGTGTTTATACACACCCTGATACTATTGCGCTATTGGGTGGTGAAAACTACCTTGATATTGAAATGAAAATGGGCGGTTTTATTGTTTTGAATAATAAAGATCCCTTGGCCATTAGTCTCATAAAAGAGTGGAGCCATTTTTGCTCACTCCCAGAGGTAGTGGCGCCTATTGGTGCTTCTTTTCAAAACCATAGGTACGATCAAGCGGTTTTTTCAATATTATTTTATAAATATGCTGACCAATATGGTTGGACTAAGCATATAGGAAATATTGAAAAGCACATAACAGTTCAAAATGATAAAAAATATGAGCATATTTATGGAAAATCTAGATTCTCTAAAAAGAACCTAGATTTATAAATTAACAATGGGCATAATTTTATTTACTATTTATTATTTTAAACAGTGCATATCTAGTGCCAATTACCAATTTATAAATAGTAGCATTACTATTAATTTTATTTATTGGGCGTGGAGTGTGTTGAGAATTCCCAGAGTACTGCTTTGTCGGCCACTTGGCGGCTTTACAGATATGCTCGGAGTTTGTAATATGTGTTTAGAGTATGCAATTAAATATCGCAGAACACTAATTATAGACACAACACATTCGGGTATGCAAGATTCATTTTCAAATTATTTCGTTATTAATCACTCGTATGCTAAAAATATTAAACTAAGCTTTACCCCTGAGCTTAAAAAAACTCTTTCTACTCTAAGATCAAACCAGCCATGCATCAAAAAATATAATGGGGTTAATAACTTAGATTTTCAATATACCTATGTAAAAAAGTCTGATAATTTTCACGATATCGCTACTGGAGAGCGACTCTGGTTTAATTTGAAAGATAATCATAGTTCAGATTTATTGTTATACCAACAATGGGGTGGTCATATAGAAGATGCGTTGCCAATACTACCATATATTAATATCAAAGAAGAGATACGGCAAATTATTAATCACAAAATTAAACATATACTTGCTAATGATTATGAAGCAACGCATATTAGAAATACTGATTATAAAACTGATTACAAATCGTTTCTAAATAGCCTGGCCCATAAAATTAAATCCAAAAGATTATTATTATGTTCTGATAGTATGGAAGTTATGGAATATGCAAAGAGTTATTTTGTTAATACCCCCCTACAATTATTAACGACTGACTCAAGAACTAGCACAAGTTATATGCCTCTTCATGGTACACATGGCATGATTGGCACTTTAGATAAAAACGACCAATACGTATTGAATATTGAACTTTTAACGGATTTATTTGCACTATCTCATGCTAGTATTATTCATCCAGCTCCGATTTATGAAATGAATTATAAATATGTGCATAATGATGAAAAAATAACACAACCCACTGCACTATTATTTCAAGAAAATGAAAACCCTTTATACTCAACTTTTGTAAGACTGGCCTTATATTTACAACAGAACAAAGAAGTGCGCAAATTATTTTTTGCTGGGTAAGAAGTTGATTGCGTTTTGTTTGAGTAAAAATATTAAACCAATGAGAGTGACAGAAGTCCATAGAATAAAATGAATTGCAATAGCAACTGATGCGCTAGCAAGAGAACTATTGCCGAAATGGCTCATAGTCTGGGTTATGGCAAGATCAAAGGTGCCAATGTATCCTGGTGCGCTTGGGATTAATGTAGTCAGGCTACTAACCGGCATGGCGAGAAGCATTGACGAACGATGGGTAATATCTTGCACGCTAGCCGCTATTGTAAAAAATAGTAGCAGTTCAAAAAACCAGATCAGCAATGAGTGAAAAAATAATATCCCTTTTAATTTATTGCTAGAAACTAAAGTACAAAATAGCTTCAAAGAAGTTTGTGCATGGGATAATTTATTTTTAAGTAAAGGGAAGGTTTTAGATAAAAGATTAAGACAGCCATTTGCAATAGGTAATAGCAGACCAGGAACCCAAACTATAGTAGTGGCAAGCGCGATTGCAAATAGCAACAGCCATTGAGGGAACCACCCAATGATGTCGACCTGTAAATACATGCAGGCAAGAAATAGATAAATAAGTATCACAAATAAATCCAATGCTCGTTCGTAAATCATACTACCAGCAGCATGGGTAAAGGATATAGAGAATATTTTATTAGCTTGGTAAGCTCTGTATATGTCTCCGACTCTGAAAAAAAGAACATTATTGTACAAATAACTAATTGATAGAATTGAAAGGGTTTTAGAAAAAGTAACTGAATTAGGGTTTGTTGTGAAGGCAGTGGCAATAAGTCGCCAACGCACCACTCTAGCAACAAAAGACATCAGCACAAATAGTATTGCAAGTAATAGCGACCAAATCGGTATTTTCCACAGCTCAGGTAAGACTTGTTTTAGTGAAGCCTGTTGGTTTAAATACCATACACTAAGGGCACTGATGCTGAGACCAAAAATTATATACAGTAATTTCTTTAATGTATTCATTACAATACAATTTAGTTAGATTGTTGGGATAATAAAATATTGCTTATTGTATCATAGTAGCACACTATCATAAAATATAAAAATGAAATATCTACCATCATTTGCAATCCCAATCGGAGCAATACTTGTCGCTACCATAGTATTTAATTTCAGTATCTCTAATCAGTCTAAATTTGATGTTGATAAATTACTATATGATCGTTATGGCGAAGAGATAATTTATGAAAGAGTCTTAATGGAAGATTTTGAATGGGAAGTTATCACCTATATAACCGCTAAACAATGCGTGCCCAACAGTAGCCCTTACCATAATAATGCAGTTAGAAAAGATCTAAAGCAATTAACAGATCGTTTTGGTGGGTGGTTTTTAAATCCCAATAAAGTTTATTCATCAGCAGAAAAAACTTTCAGAGAGACGCGCCATCAGCTACCTTCATGTTCAGATATTGAATATGCGGGGGGCTATACCAGTGCTATTGGACTACACGCTCGTATTGCTGCCAGCTTTATTACTGATCTTGGTCTCACCTTTTATCAATATTATTTCTTATTATCTTTTCTCTCTAGTTTATTGCTCGTGCTACTTTGTTATAGAGTTTACAAATTATTTAATCCGCTCTATGCCGTAGTCTTTTATTCGGTATCAGTGCTGTCTCCATGGTTTGTGGCAGGAGCAAGCAACCTTTGGGTTACCATGTACAGCCTCTTACCAGCTATGATCGTTGCCAGCTTTGCAACGAGTAGCAATAAAATTAAAATATTGATCGGGATAGCTATTGCACTAGCTTTCAAACTACTCTGTCACTATGAAGGCTATACAACTATTTTGCTCGCCACTGCTACCATGTATGCAATAGCCCAGCTTTCAAGCGCTCCAGTAAATATAACTATAAAAGAATTTATTGTCAAGGCACTGGGGCATGGGATTATCGTTTGTGTGATCGGAGTTGGTGTGTTCATTGGGTGTTTATTACTTCACGCCTTTTTACTTGCCCCAGATAATTTTGCCAGCGGTTTTAAGATAATAGTAGATAGATTGCTCTGGCGCACACATGGGCAAGGAGTTGTTATGGACATCAGTACTATAAAAACCACCACATTACAAATAGTTAATTATTATCTTACTTGGAGATCTTGGGGAGGCCCTGAATTAATTTATTTTATCAATGGCAGAATATTTCTAGTGTTGGTAGGTATTGGTTTAGCGGCAATTATCTATAGAAACTATCGCAATCCCAATCTTAATGAGAAACTCTTTGCGCTTGCTTTTGTAGGATTTTTAGTCTCTACAGTATCATGGTATGTGTTAGCTGCCCAGCACTCGTACTATCATAGACACTACCTATTTATACTCTGGTATTTTGGCTTTGTGCAAACACTTTTTTATGTGATAATTCGTTCGTTTGCACTATTCCTATCCCAGACCCCCTACGCTTCCTATCTAAAGAGATTTGCTAGTTAAGTTTACAACAGAACAATGAAGTGGGGAAATTATTTACTTCTTATCTTAGTCTCAGTATTTGCAATATGGAGATTTATGTTAGTTTCTCCCAGTATGGATGAGTTTCTGCCCTACCATCGAATTGCCTGCACAGATTACCCATTTGCTAAGGAGCATGTATATAAAGAATCTTGTACAGATTATAAAAACTCTATACTCGGAATTAGCTACTATAGAAATTATCTATACTCTGGTGCGGTATCAAATATTTTTTATAAGCCATTTTATTGGTTTAACCAGAGCAAATATTCACATTATCTGTATGGAATTGTAGCACTTATATGTATGGGCTGGTTAATTTCTAGAATATTTTTATTGCAAAGGTATTTAATGTTGCTCCCCATTTGTTACACACCATTGCTGTACCAATCCTTGCATGATGCTGGGCCGATTCGTTTTGCACTGGTAGCCCATTTTTTATTGATTATGCTAATCGTTGCGTTGTTTAATGAACTAAAAAGAAAAAAGCAGTTGCTAATAGGAGTGGGCGTATGTATGGTAGTGGCAATTGCTATTGAAGACAAGCCATTTTTCCTTTACCTTATACCCCAAATTTTAATTCTTGTATTTGTGGTGTTGAATTATAAAAAGTATCAGCCGATAGAATTATTTATAAAGAGCAATTTACAATCATGTGTACTATTGATAGGCGCTATTGCGATAGCTATGAGTGTTACATTACTATTTACTCAAGTCTATCTTTGGAATGGAAAACTTCAGCCATACATTGTCCATCTTCTATCCATGTTGCCTGATTATGAGCGAGGTTTTGGTAGAGCCCTAGTGGCTATTGTTACATTTACCTTTACACCATTAAACATGGCAGATCGAGGCTTTGAATTTACTTTACAAGAAAGGCTGATTTCTACCTTGGCATTTTGTCCATTGCTATTTATAGCTGGTAAGCAAATCTGGATTACTAGGCATAGCTACGGAAGGTATTTAGCACTTGCTTTCGGAGCTACCAGCTTTATTTATTTTGTCATGAAGAATGTCCACTTTGGGCATCATTTAATTTTCCTTCATGTACCAATGATAATTGCTTTAATGCTGTATGCCAACGCATCCTGGCGCTCATTTATAGTAGTGCTTGCTTCTATGACCCTTGTTGTAGTTGTAACTTCCTTACAGCTTACCTTTGCCGAAGTAAGAGTTGAACAAAACCCAGAACGAGAAGAACTATTTAAATATCTTCAAAAGCCTGAAATTGCTCGCAATGCAGTGATTAACTTTTCTTCCTGGGGAGGATATTATCAGCAATCGTTATATGGTGATAAAAATCAATTGGTTACTTATATTGATCCGCTTAATGCGAAAGATGTTTTTTCATTAGAGGAAACGAGAATCAAGCTAAACAGATCGCACATTATAAATATATGTATTAGATGTACTAGAGAAGAATTACAAAAATATTTTAATGCACATACCATCATTCAAGTGGGACCACCAACCATGTACTGGCGTATGTGGAAACTGTCCTATTGAAGCTAGTTGTAGCGTTAGTGTTACTTGTGATTTTCTAATAATGTTTGCTGTGCGATCAAATGTGCAAACGCCTGTTTATGGCTTTTATTTTTATTGGAAATATATTTGAATAATACAGTATGATAAGAAAGTGCAAGTGGTATATTCAAGTACTTGTTGGCATCATTCCTAGTCTTTGCCTTAATGCCGGTAGTATTAATGATCGCATTTGATAGATGCACAATTGAGGTGTAATATAATTCTTGATCAGAAAATGGTTCAATGATATTTGAAAGATTTTGAAATATGACTAATATTTGAAAATGCAACGCATGGTCTACATGCGTCATTTCAAGCTGCGTCATTATTTCAAATATTTGAGAAAAATAATTTAGCGCGAGAAGTTTATTTTCAGGTTGTATTAATTCAAGACACTGGTTTGCTGTTCTTACGGTGAATAATGTTGCGGTGGCTAGCAATGAGTCTTCATCATCAATTTGACTTATAGCAGTAAATGAAAGGACTTTAGCATAAACGACCAATAATGCGAGTAGTGCCTCAATTTCAGCTTGGGTAAATAAGTCTATATCTTTTTCATGCCGAACATAGGGATAGAGAAGGGTTTTTAATAGATTAGAAATTTGTTTGTGGTCTTTGAGATGGAGCGCGATAGTTGCGGTGCCGGCTAAATGCTCTAGGATATCAAGAAGCGATGAGTCAAGTTTAAATATAGGATTTTCATACAAATTATCATAATATTGAAGAGCGATAGTGGCTCTTTCAAGTTGTGCTTGAAGTAGATTGCTCTCGGTTTCACTCATGGTTGCAATTAGTTTCATTGTGACATTTCGTTGCATTCGTAATACCCCTGCACCAATTGATACACAAGTTGGCTCTTGTAACACTTCTGCTTTGTCACATAAAGTAATACCTAAGTCAGCTATTTTAATAACTTCATTTGTTTCTCCTCGTTCAAAGAGCAGATCGGATAGATGCGTTCCCATAGCACTGAATAACAGTATGTCCTTATCACTGTAACCCTGGTCAATTGCTTCTTTTAGATAAAAAACTAAAGTAGAGAATTTATCAAGTGCCTGGGTTAATTCGCCGGCTTTAATTAATTCATCACAGGAAAGAACAATTTCACTATACTCTTCGCCACTAATCATAGCTCGAGCAAGTTACTTTAATTGGTCTTGGCGTAAGGCAGTTTTTTGTTTCTTGGTAGCAGCCATGCCTTGAACTAAATTAATTGCTTGATAAAGCATAAAATCATTTTCAGGAAGAGATTTCTGAAAAGCACTATCGGTATCATCTTGTGGTAAGGACTTATCAGTTTTTTTGTTTTCTTCATTGACAAGGTGATTTTGTAAATCAGCTTCGCGTAAATCCAGAAGGGTGTTTCTCTCATTCTTTTTTATATCTAAGTACTCAAGCTGAATGTCAGGCTCAATACCTTTTTCTTGAATAGAGTTGCCTGAAGGAGTGTAATATCTGGCGATAGTTAGTTTGATAGCCCCACCATCTTCTAGCCCATGTAAATTCTGAACACTGCCTTTTCCGAAGGTGCGCAATCCAGCAATCACGGCTCGTCTGTTGTCTTGCAAGGCTCCCGCAACAATTTCTGATGCTGATGCTGAGCCACCATCCACTAAAACTACTATTGGCACTCCCTTGGCGATATCTTTGCCTTGGGCTTGATATGAATCGCTGATACCATTACGAGTCTTGGTGAATACTACCAATCCGCTTTCTAAAAAATGATCTGAAATTTCTTTTGCTGCGTCTAATAGCCCACCTGGGTTAGAGCGCAAATCAAGCACCAGTCCTTCGACTGGCTCTTTAGATTTTTTAACTTGTTTGTTAAATTCATTTTCCACATCTCGAGCTGTTTTCTCTTGAAATTGACTGATGCGGAGATACACTATGTTATTAGACAATCTTCTTGACTTTACGCTAGCGACGCTGATAATCGCACGAATTAAATTTAATCTAAATGGTTCTTGCCCTTTTCGTATCATCGTGAGCGAGATAGGAGTGCCTGGTGCGCCACGCATAATATCTATAGCCTGGTCTAGTGTTAACCCTTTTACTGGAGTTTCGTCTAATTTAATGATTAAATCTCCTGATTTTACCCCTGCGCGCTGAGCTGGCGTGTCATCAATAGGGGCGATAACTTTGACCAACCCATCTTCCATAGTTACTTGGATGCCTAGTCCACCAAATTCACCTCTGGTACTGATTTGAAGTTCTTTAAATTCTTTTTTAGATAAGTAGTTGCTGTGTGGATCTAGTTCGGTGAGCATCCCCTTAATTGCCCCTTCCATGAGAACGCTGTCTTTTACTTCGTCAACATAATTTTGTTTAATATTTTCAAAAACTTCTGCGAATATTTTAAGTTGGCTAATTGGGATAGTGGTACCTGAAGGGTTGTTTTGATTTTTAGAAGCAAAAACTTCAAAAACTACAAACAAAATAACAGCAAGAGTAAACCCTATTATTCCGGATATTATGTGAAAACGATTTTTACTAAAAAGTGCAAACACTTTATTATTATACAGTATATAGATTTTTACCTGATGGCCTTACCCGATGGTGGTAACTAATGGGGTGTGATCTGAGGCTTTTTCCCAAGCCCGAGGCGCTTTGTCAATACTGACATCTTTAATTTTAGCAAGGAGAGACTGGCTGGCTAAACTTAAGTCTATGCGTAGACCATGGTTTTTATCAAAGGCAAATGTGCGGTAATCCCACCAAGTGTAACTTTGCTCTTGATTAGGGTATAGATGTCTGAATGTGTCATGAAAACCAATTTCAATAATCTCTGCAAGTGCACTTCGTTCCTCGGTACTGACATGGACTCTGTTTTTCCAGATTTCTTTATCATAGACATCAAGATCGCTGGGGGCAATATTAAAATCTCCCACAATAAGATACTTTTTGCTCGGGGCATTAGTGCGAGCCAAGTAATTTTTAAGAGCAGAGAACCAAGATAATTTGTAATTAAATTTTGGTGAGTCTAACGCTTCCCCATTAACCGCATAAATATTTAAAATTGAAACTTGTTGACTAGTGGTGATTTCAATAGCACGGGCCTCAAGATCGCCTTTAAGGTTAGTAGGAAACCCAAAATCTGTTAATCTGCTTACTGATATTGGTGGTTCACGAGTGATAAAGGCTACCCCATTGTAGGATTTCTGACCACAAAATGATACATGCCAGTTATTTTTAATAAACGCTTCACTTGGAAAAAGCTCATCTATAACTTTAGTTTCTTGCAAAGCAAGCACTGAAACATTGTTATTTTCCAGCCAACGAAGCACATGTGCTAAACGAGAGCGGATGGAATTTACATTCCAACTCGCGACAACTAATTCTGATTGCACTCAGTTAGTATAATTCGCAATTGCTTTTGTAATGACATCGTGACTCTGAGACAGTGAAAGCCACCCTTTTAACTTTACCCATTTACCTGGTTCTAGGTCTTTATAATGTAGGAAAAAATGCTCTATCTGTTTTTTCAGTAATTCAGGAAGATGGTCTGTCTCTTTGATTGAGTCATACATGGTGCTAATTTTACTATGAGGTACCGCGATAATTTTTTCATCGCCACCAGCTTCGTCATCCATAAAAAGAGCACCTATCGGTCTTACTCTAATTACCGAACCGGGTAGCAAAGCCGCAGAATTAGGAGTTACTACTAAAACATCAAGCGGATCGCCATCTCCTGCTAAGGTATGGGGGATAAATCCATAGTTCAATGGATAATGCATGGGAGTGGCCACAAATCTGTCAACCAAAATCGCGTTTGATTTTTTACACAGCTCATACTTAATATTGCTGAGAGCAGGTATTTCAATAATAGTATTAATGTCTTGAGGTGGATTAGATCCAGGCGAAATCTCGTTAATATTCATAGTCAATTATTATATACTCAGTAAGGTATTATTTACTGTGTGCCAAAATGTAATTATTAAAACTGATGTCCATAGCTCTACTTTCACTTATACCCAATGAGTCATGACCATACTTGATACTAAGCTGACTTCCGCTAGCTTTTTTATTTTGTTTAACCGCATAAAGGTATAATGCCGAGACTAGGCCAGTTCGGTCTGCGCCATGTTTGCAATGTACCAATAATGGTTTCGGAGCGTTGCGCATTATGTGAATCAATTCATCCATCTGTTCTTGGGTTACAATTTTTCTTGCTGAAATTGTGTAATTATAGTACTCTACACCTCTATTAGCCAATAATTCTTTTTCTCTCTCAGCCCAGGTAAATTTATTTTTTGCGCCCTCTGAAGTTAAATTTAAAACAGATCGGATATGATTTGTGTCTACTTTTTCTTCTAATACTCGCGTGGGAAGTATGGCTGAACGATATAGCTCACCTTCAATCACACTGTGAAAGTTGAAGGCACTATAAAAATAATAAACATAAAAAGCAATTAAGACAAGGACACCAAGAGCAATTCCAAACAACAGTTTTTTTGCTAATGTAATGACGGGCAATCTCATTATAGTATTATATCAGGCACCAACATAAGGCCCCCCAATATAAAATTTATCATGCCAGTGAGACATTGGAAAGCTACCAACACCTGTGCTTTTTTTCTGGATACTTCATGGTAAAAATATGAAAAAATTAATGCTACTACCAACATGGTGAGTAAAACCCCAAGGGTAAACACAAATAGATGTACGAATGCAAATGATGTGCTAGTAGAATTGCTCAGGAATAATAACAAAACTGGACCTGAACCTGCTAAGCCATGAATAACACCCATTGAGAATGATGAAGGGGCATGGTTATCTTGTTTTGAAGTAGTTGACCTATACAAATTTTTTTTATAGGTAGTTACAAGATACATTATTCTTATTCCCAAAAATATCATTGCAATACCAACTATTGCATTCAACCAGTGCCCAATTTTATGTATTACGGTAACTGAAAAAGAGATTAAAATTATTGCTCCAAGAAAGATTGAGACACTATGTCCAAATGTCCAAAGTGCGAAAGTTTTAATGGCGGTAGTTTTACTTATTATCCCTTGCTTCATTGCCGTTAGTCCACATACAGTGGCTACGTGATCGGACTCAATAGCATGTCTACTTCCCAACAAAAAAGCTACGAATATAGAGAAAATCATGTTGACAGTTATTTTATGGTAATTTCTAGTTGATAGTGTAATATAATTATTTATATGATTTGTTATACTCGCATTATAAAGACACTTACGACACTAATAATACTAACTCAATGTCTAAGTCTATATGCCGAGCCATCGCTATCGGAACGGTTGCTTGGCATCCAGCAGCAAGAGAAAAAGGATTCAAATACAAATAGTAACCCAGCCGATAATCAAAAAACAACACAAGAAGCGAACAATAATTTTAATGCTGGAGTTGAAGCGTTTAATAATAAAAATTATGACACAGCGTTCGCTAAATTTATTCGTGCACATTCAATCGGAGATCTTAGAGGGACATTTAATGCGGGTATTTTGTATAGCCAAGGTAAAGGTGTTTTGCAAAACTTCAATAAAGCGTTTGAATTATTTCTAAAATCCGCGCAGGGAGGATTTGTGGACGGTATGTTTTTAACTGGAGTGTATTATGTATCTGGGATTGGTACCAAGAGAGATTTCTCTGCTGGAATTGTATGGTTGAAAAAAGCCTATGCTAAAAATAGCGAAAAGGCAAAAGAAACTCTTGCCACATTACAATTAACAAATCCCAATGAGCCGGAACTTAATCCTCCCAAACTTCAATCTCTTATCGAGGAAGTGAAAAAATCTGAAAACCCGTTGGTATTAAATATTTTGGCCTATAGAAACTTATTTGGCATAGGAATGAAAAAAGATCTTTCCGTGGCACGAATTTATTTTGAAAAATCAAGTAACTATTTTGATGATTCACGGAAAGTACTTGGGCAGATGTATTTTTATGGTATTGGCACTAAAGAAAATCTGGAAAAAGCACAAGAGTACTTTACACATGCCGCAGATGTTGGTAATAGCTATGCGCTTACTTGGAAAGCAGATCAAGCGTTTGAAGATAAATCTCAGAATCAATTACAGCTAGCCTTTCAATATTACACATTAGCAAAAGAATTTGGATCAAGTATTGCGGCTGAGAAACTTGAGAGTGCCGGTAAATGGCTTGATGGGCAACAAAAGGAAGAAGCAAATACCAAGATTGCAGATTTACGATTTGAAATAGAAAAAAATAAAAAAGCTTTAGAAAAATATTCTACCCAGTGAAAGCATGTTCGCCATTACCTTGGACATTGTTATTGGTTTCAATTCTTATTTACAATAGCAATGCTTCTACTCTAAATAAAAAAGAGCTTGTCGCGGATACTTTTTGGTGCCTAGTCCAAATGGGGAGTATTGATAAAGCATATGAGCTACTCTACTCCAATAAAAAAAACGCCCCGCTATTTTATCGCTATGCCGCTATATTAGAAGATGGATTGGTAGTGCCATTAGATCTAGTCGGGGCAACTGAAAACTACCTCCTCGCTTCAAAAGCTGGCTATGGCCCAGCTTCTTACAGTTATAGTACTTTACTTGAGAGAAGTAATAATCTCTCAGATAAAAATAGAGAAACGGCGAGACAATATTTACTCCGATCAGCAGAACAGGGCGATACTGATGGAATGTTTAGCTTAGCCTGGAACTACCATTTAGGTAGAGGTGTTAAAATGGATATTCCAAAAGCTATTTATTGGTATACTAAGGCAGCAAATAAAGGAGACAAAGACGCTCAATGGCAATTAGCGACCATCTATCAATCCACACTTCTTGGCGAAACAAATAGTACCTTGGCGCTTGCATGGCAAGCTCTTGCCATGCATTTCGGCTCGAAAGAAGCATCGTTAGCATATGAAAGTTGGACTAAAGATTTGGATACCGAAGAGCAAAATAAAGTTAAAGCCCAAATGAAAAAATTGAAAAGTAAAATTAATGAACAATATACATTTGTACCAATGCGGTGTGATGGGGAATATGAAGACTCGAATTAATTTTGTTTTTGCATTGTATTTTTCCCTCATGAGTGTTGCGTATGCCGAATTAAATACCGATGCCATGAGCATGTACGATGCGGCAATCATTGAAAAAAAATGGGGCCAAGCAGTGTCGTACTTTAATAAAGAGGATGTACCAAACTCAGTAAAACTATTAAATGAATTAGGGCTAGTCTACAATGTGGCAAAGGCTGCCAATGTATTAGGGGTGTTGTATTTAGATGGGCAAGTAGTCCCAAAAGACTATGAGCGAGCAAAAGAGTGGTTAGAGCGAGCGAGCACACTTGGGAGTGCGATAGCTGAGTACAATTTAGGAGTTTTGTATCAAAACGGTCAGTCTAATGTACTTGGTAAGTCTGAGTATGATCAGGCGTTCAAATGGTATAAAAAAAGCTCAGATAAATCATTTGTGTTAGCGTATGTTGCTTTGGCAAAATGTTATTATTTTGGTTTTGGTGTTGCTAAAGATATTCATCAAGCGTTTAATTGGTTTCTCAAAGCGGCAGAAAATGGAGATGAAGAATCCATGCCAATTGTAGCCTATTTATATAGTAGGAATTATTCAAGTAAATTGCCTAGGCCACTTGCCTGGCTATTGTTATTGTTTGGTGTAGATCAAGGCAAAAATAGAGAGGCGGCATTTTATTGGATGCAACGGTCTGCAATTAGAAATAATCCTGTGGCTCAGTACAACATAGCGATAATGTATCAGTACGGTATTGGTGCTAGAAAAAATGAAGAGCTCACATTTCAGTACTTAAAAAACTCTGCGGATCAAAAATATCCTTTAGCAATGCAAAAGTTAAAAAAAATGAAAGCCCAATAATTAAGGCAATATTGTAGTAAAAATAACCATATAATATAATTACCAATATAGGAGACAAGATTATGAGAAGAACAAGTGGAATTTTTATAACTATGATGAGCGTTGGTGTGGCCATGTTACTAGTTTCTTGCGGAGAGAAAACCAAAGAGCGCACACTCAATATATATAATTGGAATGATTATATAGACGAGAAATCTATTCCAGAATTTGAAACTAAAACTGGCATCAAAGTTATCTATGATAATTACGATAGTAATGAAGTCATTGAAGCCAAATTACTTGCTGGTGGCTCAGGTTACGATTTAGTTGTCCCCACTGCTGATTTTGCTGAACGGTTTATTAGTGCAAAACTTATTCAAAAAATAGATAAATCTAAAATCCCCAATCTTAGCAATGTTGATCCAAGTATTTATAAAAAACTAGAAGGGTATGATCCGCAAAATCAATATGCAGTTAACTATATGTGGGGGACTAGTGGAATCGGATACAACAAAACTAAGATAGCAAGAGCGCTCCCTAATGCGCCTTATGACTCATGGAAACTAGTCATTGATCCAAAAAATGCACAGAAATTAAGCACATGTGGTATTGCTTTGCTAGATGACCCTAAAGATATTTATACTAATGTAATTATCGCACTAGGTCTAGATCCCTACAAAGAAGATCTAAAGCAGTTAGAGCAGGCTCAAGCTGCTCTCTTGAAGATCCGTCCATTCATTAAATATTTTGACTCTTCAAGATATTTAAATGATTTGGCTAATGGTGAGATCTGTGTTGTGGTTGGCTACAATGGTGATATTATTCAGGCCCGAGATCGCGCGAAAGAATCTGGATTTAATGATGAAATTGTATACAGTATTCCAAAAGAAGGAGCGGTTTTGTGGATGGATACCCTTGTGATACCTGCTGACTCCAAGAATGTTGCCGAAGCACATGAATTTCTAAATTATTTTTTAACTCCAGAAGTAACAGCTAGAATTACTAATCATACCTATTATGCAAATAGTAATATAAATTCAAAAGAGTTTATTGAAAAAGAAATTATAGATGACCCGGCAGTGTATCCCGAAGACGCCATTAAAGAAAAACTAGTCCCTAGCAGAGTTAATTCACAAGAATATAGCAGAAAGCAAACTCAATTATGGACAGAGCTGAAAGCAACTAAATAATAAAGGAGAAAATTCAAATGATTAAATTGTATCACAGCAATGGCACTTGCTCAAATGTGCCACTTATCGTGTTACAAGAATTAGCAATGCCTTACGAAGTTCAGCGATACGACAATAAAACAAGAAAATTCCAAGACGGGACTTCTATTATTGATCATAATCCTGGTGGGTATGTCCCAATCCTAAAACTTGATGATGAAAGTTATCTGACCGAAGTTGCTGTTATAATTCAGTATCTTGCAGATCAGAAACAGTCCTTGATACCAAAATTGGGAACTATAGAGCGGTATCGTTTTATGGCACTTTTAAATATACTATCTACCGAAATTCATAAATCCTTCTCTCCTTTTTTTATCATTCCTCGAGTGGGCAAAGATGAAGACTTAACTAAACGGGCAAAGCCAGTGTTTGAAAAATATTTATTTCCTAAGATACAGGTATTTGAAGATCATCTAGCAAAACACCAGTATCTTTTTGGTGACGAGTTTACCGTTGCGGATATCTATTTTTATGTGCTTTTAGGTTGGGCGTCCTATGCAAATGTTGACTTTACTCCCTTCAAGCATTGCGCGTCATTTAGCGAGCAAATTGCGAAAAGACCTTCTGTGGTTAGTCTCACTGAGGCCAACTTACTGACATAGAGAATTAAATATCTAAATTCTTAACTGACAAAGCGTTTTCTTCAATAAATTTTCGGCGGATTTCTACATCTTCACCCATAAGTGTAGTAAAAATTGTTTCAGCTAATTTCGCGTCTTGAATAGCAACCTTTTGTAGCCTTCTGCTATCTTGTTGCATAGTCGTTTCAGCTAATTGTTCAGGGTTCATTTCACCGAGTCCTTTGTAGCGTTGTTTGTGCATTCCTTTAAGGGTAAGTTCCATTACATAGCTAGCTAGAGAATAAAAATTATTACATGGAGTTTGCTCTTTTGAAACTTCCTCATCTTTGTTTTTGTTAGCGACACTGAGCTTCTTGTCGGTGAATGGAGCTAGAGCGTCCTGGAGTTTTTTAGTTAACTGTATAAATCTACTTTTGAAGAAATCATTATCTAAGCTGATGGTTTTGACGCTCTGATGTTGTGCTATGGTGACCGTTACACCATCGTCTTGTCCCGAAATAGTGTAGGATTGACCTGCAGTTTTAAATGATGCGCAGTGTTTTTCAAATAATGCCACAAACTCTTTTCTAGTTTCGTAGGCAGGAAGTTCTGAAATTCTTTTCAGCAAATCAAGTGGGTATGTTCTGGCAAGAGCGTTCATCGCGTCTTGCAATTCTAGATATGCCTTTAGTAAAGTTTGAAATGCTTGTGCGGAAACCTCTTTTCCTTCCAGACACAATGTATTAGTTTCACTGGCGAGCTCAGCTAGATAATTCTTTTCCTCGTGCTCATCGAGTAAGTATCGTTCATGCTTGCCTTTCTTAATTTTATATAATGGGGGTTGGGCAATAAAGATATGCCCATGTTCAATTAATTTTGGCATATGTCTATAGAAAAAAGTTAATAACAAAGTTCTAATGTGAGAGCCATCAACATCAGCATCGGTCATGATAATGACTTTATGGTAGCGTAATTTTTCTAAATTAAAATTATCTTTATTATTTTTGTTTTGTTCACCAATGCCAGTGCCTAGTGCAGTAATCAGCACTCCAATTTCTGACGATTTAATCATTTTATTAAATTGACTTCTTTCGACATTTAATATTTTTCCTTTTAGGGGAAGTACCGCTTGGGTTTTTCTATCTCTCCCCTGTTTTGCGCTACCGCCTGCAGAATCTCCCTCAACTAAAAATAACTCAGAGAGTGCGGGGTTTTTTTCCTGACAGTCCGCAAGCTTACCCGGCAATCCAGCAATATCTAATGCGTTCTTGCGTTTAGTTGATTCTTTAAATTTTCTAATCTCTTCTCGAGCTTGAGCGTTAGAGATAATTTTCTTTATGATCAGTTTAGCGTCGTCTTGATGTTCAACCAAGTAGTCATTAAATTGTTCTACGATAACAGACTCAACAAACCCTTTAATATCTAATGACACTAATTTATCTTTTGTTTGTGAGGAAAAACTTGGATTGGGCATCTTTACCGAAAGTACACAGGTCAGACCTTCACGCATATCTTCACCAGTAACTTCTAATTTTTCTTTTTTGAGATTCTCTCTTTCAATAAATTGATTTACACATCTTGTGATTCCAGCTCGGAAGCCGGCAAGGTGGGAACCTCCATCTCGTTGTGGAATATTGTTGGTGAAGCAAAGCATTTCCTCGCCCTCTCCTTCATGCCACTGGATTGCTAGCTCAACGGTTTTTTTATCCTTTTTACGAAGCAGATGAACTGGCTTGTCATGTACTACCGTTCGTTTTTTGTTTAATAATGCAACAAACTCCCTTAACCCACCTTCAGCATGGTAGGCTACTTTTTTGTTTGAGCGTTCATCATTTAGAACGATAGTGATATTAGAGTTTAGATAGGTTAAATCTCTAAATCGTGCAGATAGCGTATCAAAGCTAAAGTTAATATTTTTAAAATACTGATCGGAAGGCGTAAAAGAAATTTGTGTTCCGGTAATGCTACTAGCTCCACTAGCACGGATGGCGGCTACAGGAACACTATCAACATATTCTTGCTCCCAACATTTACCGTCCCTGTTAATAGTCAGCTGTAATTTTTTGCTGAGTGCGTTAACTACCGATACCCCTACCCCATGTAATCCACCAGATACTTCATAGGAATCATTATCAAACTTACCGCCAGAGTGTAGCACAGTCATAATAACCTCAGCCGCAGATCGGCCCTCTTCTTTCATTATGTCAACTGGAATGCCTCTGCCATTATCCTTAACCGTCACCGAATTGCCTTTATGAATGGTTACTTCAATGGTGTCACAGTGCCCCGCAAATGCCTCATCCATGCAGTTATCTACTACTTCATAAACCATATGATGTAGGCCAGTGCCATCTTCTACATCACCGATATACATGCCAGGCCTTAATTTGACAGCCTCAAGTCCCTTAAGGACTTTGATCTTAGATGAGTCGTATTTTTGTTTTTGACTTGGGTTATCCATGGTCTTTTTTTGTGCTTTAGCTCTAATAATTAGGCTATAATAAGAATGTTGAACTTGCGCATCTGAAACTCAGGAGGTTAAGCGTCAGATGCGCCCCTATTATACCACACTCGCCCATAACTTTCAAGAATAGACCAAATGCGTCTTCTGATATTGCGTAAATCAGAATAATCAAAGAGAAAATCAAAACCAACAGAGTATTTTGTTATAAAATTAATTTTATGCATGAAGCTAGTCCCCGAAACTATCTCTGGGTGCCACAAGATGAGCTACTAAGTGAGTTTGATGAGTATATTAAAGATCGCAAAAGAATACTGTTCTCGGGCAGATTTGGAATAGGTAAATCAACATTTGTCCAAGATTATTTTAAGAACGAGAAGTATAAAGCCAACTACTTTGTAGTTTGGATTAATCCCAATATATTTTTATTTTGCATTGATCCATAAATATACCAATCAGAATAATTAATCAAAAGTACTCAATTATTGATCCATAATCCAGGCAAAGGTATAATATAAAATTAAATAATCGCATTAACCCTAGTATATGAATTATATGTATAAATGAATCGTTGTTATTGAAGTGAAATGAAATAGTGCCTTTAAAGTTTTTGTTGTGAGAAATGCTGACTGTGGCTTGAGGTTCGTTTTTGATGGCGTTTTGTATTTTGTTAGAAACATCAGCGAAGATTTGACACTGTTTTAAGAGTAAGGTCTTCTATATACTATAATGCTATAGAATTATGAAAGAAATAATTAGATGTTCAAATTGATGATTTAATTTAATAAATATGGCAAATAAACCCACAACTAATTTAAAATTTAAAACCGTAATTAATAAGAATACTTTTTATTTTTTTAATCAAGATTATGAACAAAAATATGAAGGCTATCTAAACTCATTAAAAGAAATATTATTGATGTTGAAAAACGAAATTGATACAAAAGGATTAAAAAAGAAATATTTTGAAGCTTTGTTAATTGATAAAGAAAATGGGTTGAGGGCGTTACTCGCACTCACAGGTTTTTCAAATGAAACATTAAAAAGATTGACAACTATTATTCGTGTTGTTAATGATCCAGAATTGAGTAAATTAGTTTACAAAGATAAATGGTTTCAAAATGATGATATTGATAATTTAACAGAATGGTCAGATGAAAAGATTACGAAACTTATAAAAGAAAATAAATATTTTAGAAAAGGAATAATCAATATTTTTTTTGAAGGTTCAAGCATTCCATTTCTAACAAAAACAGTTCCTTTGTTTGAATTGAAAAAATTAAGCATTTCAAAATTAAAATTTGAATTGCCTGAAATGATTGATACCTTAATTAGATATAAGGAAAAAGGAAGTTACTCTGGTATGAGAGAAAACAACCCAGAATTATTAATAGAGAAAATACTTATTAACCTTGACATTCCATTCGAGAAAGGCGATTTAAGCAAGTTAAAAAATAGTGCACCAGATAATAAAAGAACAATGGATTTTATTGTCCCCAACCAGAGAAAACCGCTAATTATCGTAGAAAGTTCGTTTCTAGCAACAACAAGTTCCGGACAAGGGGACAAATCAAAAACGGAAATATCCATAGAAAAACTTATTAAGTCGCACTATCCAAAAGCTAGATTTATTGGCTTCGTTGATGGTGTCGGCTGGTATGTTAGAAAAGGAGATCTAAAAAGAATGGTATCAGCTTATGATGATGTTTTTACTTTTCATAAAGATGAATTGAGAAGATTCGAAAAATTACTTATTAAAATATTTCTTTAATTATAGGCCGAATGTCAAATAAATACTTAAATAAAATAATACAGGGTGATTGTCTAAAATTATTAAAAGATATTCCGGGTAACTCTGTGGACATGACATTTGCTGACCCGCCATTCAATCTAAAGAAAAAATATAACGGGTATAAAGATAGTCTAGAGTTTAAAGAATATATTGATTGGTGCGATAAGTGGATTAGTGAGATGGTAAGGGTTACAAAACCCACCGGATCAATTTTTGTTCACAATATACCAAAATGGCTAACTTTTTATGTGAAGTTATTAAACGAGCACGCGAATTTTAAACACTGGATTGCTTGGAATGCCCCTACTTCACCAATGGGAAAAAGCTTGCAACCAGGTCATTATGGAATTTTGTTCTATGTAAAAGAGCCCAAGCAAACAAAGATTAACGAAATCAGAATGCCTCACGAAAGAGAGAGGAAGTCCGCATATTTAAAAAAGGATTATGGTGGGAAAAAGGCAGGACTTCATCCGTTTGGTCCTTTGGTTTCAGATGTTTGGTTTGATATTCACAGAATTAAACATAACAAGTATAGAGACGCACACCCTTGCCAGCTTCCGGTTCATTTACTTGAAAGACTAATTTTAATGACTACCGATGAAGGCGATATTGTTTTGGACCCATTCAGCGGAACTGGCACAACAGCAATAGCTGCAAAAAAACTAGGTAGAAATTATATTGGTTTTGATTTAGACAAAAAATACACTCAGATTAGCGAAGCTAATTTGGAAAAAGTGAAAGCTGATTCTAAAATTGATAAGGTTTGGGTTAGTTTCTATCTCGATGAAATAAGAACCTTGAGAGATAAAGATTGGGATTCATTATCAAAACACTTTGAAATTCCTGAAAATCCGAAAGATATTGATTTTACAAAGATTAAGTTAAAACGAGAAGCAAGGAAGAACAAAGAAGTAATGTGGCGGGACAGTTTTCAAGTGGCACTAAATTCGGAAACAAAAAAGAAAAGATTAAAAAATGCACCCGCATTCCTCCCCAGATCCCTCTTTTGAGCAGGAAACCAACTGAGGCAGGTGACTCCCTTTCCCTCAGACAAATTGTATCGCTCTGACGAGTCCAGATAAGTGTTTTTAATTATTCGTATTTTCTCGAAACAGTTTCAAGCTTTCTCTAACCAAATTCTATAAAATTCACATTTTATGAAGGAAATCGTAAGGAATTTCCCGACCTCGTTTACTACACACCCGCTTGATGGGGGAAGGTCAGTGAGCTAACATTGGAAGATTACCTAAACGACAAAGTTACAATCAAACTATTGAAAGATCGGAGACAATACATTAGTGAATTAGGCGAAATTATTGATTTATTTGAACAGTATAAAAAGCCACTTGATAATCTAGGTATTTAAAGTTTAGATTACAAAAATCGCTTTAGCCCTAGTTTATGCAGTATATGTATAAATGAATCGTTGTTGTTGAAGTGAAAAGAAATAGTGCCCTTAAAGTTTTTGTTGTGAGAGATGCTGACTTTGGCTTGAAGTTCATTGCTGATGGCGTTTTCTAATTTGCTACTGTCGGAAGAGAGTATGAAATTTTTTGTTGTTGGTTTAGTTTTGGCTTCTGTTTGTTTGAGAAGGCCTTGTGCTAACTTCTCAGCTTGGCGAACGCTTAGTTTGTGTTTTATTATCTCTGAGGCAACTTGAAGTTGTTGCTTTTCATTAAGAGGGACTAATGTGCGGGCATGGCCTTGATCAAGTAGTTTTTCAGATAGAAATGTTTTTACTTCTTTGGTGAGGGTGAGTAGTCTAAGACTGTTCGTTACTGCAGATCTGCTTCTTCCAATCATTGATGCGATATCTTCGTGAGTCGCGCCATGTTCTTTGATAAGGCTATTAAGTGCAAACGCCTCTTCAATTGGATTAAGCTCTTCTCGTTGAATATTTTCTATAACCGCATACATTGCAGAGTCACGATCGCTTACCTGGCGCACAATAGCAGGAATGGTGTTTATGCCTGCCAGAGCGGCAGCCCTCCACCTTCTTTCCCCTGCGACGATTTGGAAGCCATCTTTGTTGTTTTTTCTGACAATGATTGGTTGAAGAATGCCCTTTGCTAAGATTGATTCTGAAAGCGCCTTGATTGTATCTGCTGGAAATTGTTTTCTCGGTTGATATGGATTTGGTTCTATTGACGAGATATCTATTTTTAATAATTCAGAATCCCCATAGCGAGTATCTCGCTTTTCTATACTTTTGATAAATGCAGTCATGCCACCTGTTCGGGCAAGTCGATCTCCAGTACCTTTACCTAAACTTCCTTTACCTAAACCTCTTTGTTTGTTCAAGCGAGCGCTCCTTGTTTTGTTTGATTGGCAATGTTCAATATTTCTGAGGCAAGTGCTAAATATGCTAAAGTTCCCCTAGATCCTTTATCATAATACATACAAGGTTTTCCGTGACTTGGGGCTTCTGCCAATCTCACATTTCTTGGGATTAATGTATCAAATACTTTTGTGCCAAATTCTTGTTTTAATCTTTCAGCAACTTCAATGGCTAGTGTCATTCTGGCATCGTACATAGTTCTTAGCACTCCTTCAATAGTTAATTGCGGGTTTAACGATTCTCGTAAAGTAGTTATGGTATCCACAAGTCTGGCAATACCCTCCAGTGAAAAAAATTCACACTGCATCGGTATGAGAACGCTTGTGGATGCGATCAGCGCATTTAAGGTTAATAAATTTATTGCAGGTGGACAGTCAATTAGTATGTAAGCGTAGGTATCTTTGATTTCCTGCAGTGATTTTTTAAGACGGTGTTCGCGCGAATCAATCGAGAGCAGGTCAATTTCAGCTGCAGTTAACATCGCTTGAGATGGGATTAAGTCAAAACCAAAAGCAGGAAGTCGTATTGTGGCTTGAGCGGCACTTAAATGGCCATGGAGAATTTGATACGATCCTGGTAGAGTAGACAGGTCTTGGGTTTCTTCAATGCCTGATACGCAAGATATCGTTGCGTTGGCTTGAGGGTCTAGATCTATCAATAGAACTTTTTGACCAAGGCTAGCAAGACTGGATGCTAGGTTTACTGATGTAGTAGTTTTACCTACCCCACCCTTTTGATTGGCGATTGAAATAATCACATTATTTTGAATTGCTTAGACTAATAAAAAATCTTGTTGATGAGTTTGGGTGCGGAGTGGTTTCTAAATTGACATGTTTATATTTTGAGTTTAATCGTTTGATTTCTCCATCAACCCCTTCGCCTTTAACTGTAACTATTTTGCCATTTTCAGAAAGTTGGTCTTTTAAAAGGTGATACAACTGTCTTAGCTCACCAAATGCACGAGCCACTACAGTAGTAAATCCATTGGGAATTATTTTCTCAGAAGTTGGAGTTACAGTGCTGTTGAGTACGGTGACATTTGTTAATTGTAATGCTTGCACCGTCTCTCTTAAAAACCAAGCCCGCTTTTCTCTACTTTCAATAAGATAAAAATGCACCTCGCTCAATTGAATAGCTAATGGAATACCTGGCAACCCAGCTCCACTTCCTAAGTCTAGCACTGCATTTCCTTGAATATGATCAGTGTACAATAATGACTCTACGATATGCTTCTCCCAGAAATCTACCATACTGTTCCTGCTCACGAGGTTTATTTTTTCATTCCACTCAGACACCAATTGTTGGTAGGATCTGAGTATGGGCTCCTTAAGAACTATTTTCATTATATATATTATAATTAGTTGCATGAAGAATAGTACAAAGACTACCCAATTAATTGTTGCCCTGGATGTTGACACTTGGGAAGAGGCCAGACAAATCATTTTAGAACTCGGAAACTCTTGTAATTTTTATAAAATTGGATACCAGCTATTCTTTAGAGAAGGTATGGGCTGTGTCAATAAAATACTGGAAAGTAATAAAAAAATATTTTTAGACCTTAAATTAGGAGATATTCCTAGGACAATTGCTTCGGCAGTTCAAGCAATCCCAAAAGGAGTCTCAATGATAAGTATTCAAGGCGATCCAACCAGCGTATCAGTTGCTAGACAAGAAAGACCTGATCTAGAGGTGTTTTATTTACGCAGCCTCTCTAGCAGTCGATCCATAGAAGAAATGGATGAATCATTAGTGGCTCAAAGTTGGTATGAAGCTCTGGATGCGGGCGCTCAGGGGCTCATCGTTTCTGGCGATTATCTGCGATTATTTTTACAATTACAGCAAACGGTTAAATCTTTAGCCTCAGTTAAAATAATTTCACCTGGGATACGATTAGAAACTCAAGAAAACAATGACCATCTGGCTACTATCACCCCCCAGCAAGCTAGACAAATGATGATTGATTATATTGTCGTGGGCAGACCAATTGTGCATGCAAGCAATAGATTAAAAGAAATAGAAAAGTTTATTTAACCCGCATTTCATGGCAATACTTTACTTTGTGGCTAGAAATGTTTTCATAAGAGCCATTGAAGTCATTATCATTACGAAGCGCAAGATAGTTGGTAAATCCCGATTACTATTATGTCGACCTACGGGCGGTCTTACTGACTCCCTTGGTGTAATGTATAAGTGTATTCAATACGCAAAGAAGTATAATCGATTATTAATAATTGACACGACATTGTCAGGCCTGCATGACTCGTTGGCTAATTATTTCACATTGCAAAAGCCTATACCTGGTTTGCTGGGGCTGGAGTTGACTCCTGTGCTTACTGAGCAGATCATTGCGATGAGCACCACTCAGCCGTTTCAAAAAAATAGAAATGGAATAGAAATGTTACAGTATCAAACAGAAATTAATGCTCATACTAAAAATTGTATTGAGCCCCTTTCAGGAGAGCCAACTTCATTTGATTTGACTAGGGATTACAATTCAGATTTTCTAATCTACCATTATTTTGGAGGAGGCGCGCATAATGCTATAAAGGTACTACCGTATCTGAAATTGAGACCTGAAGTCTCCCAGAAAATTGTACAGCGCACAAATTCATTTAGCGCTCTAAAATATGACGCAACGCATATTAGATGTACCGATTATAGTATTGACTATCAAGTTTTCCTCCAGAAGCTCCAAAGTAAGTTAAAAACAAAAACATTATTACTATGTTCTGATAATCAAGAGGTTATAGAATACGCAAAAAATAATTTACATTCTATTGAATTACTATTTACCAATTCATTCGCGAGTCTTGACGGTACCCCACTTCATGCTGAGGAAAGTAGCTATTACACATTATCTCAATCGAAGCGATACAATTTAAATATTGACCTATTAACTGATTTATATGGACTTAGTGGATCTGTGCGATTTCACCCAGCCATATTACTGCCTAGTAAAGCCCAAACTGTTAAATATTCAGGATTTACTATCTTAGCAATGCATTTACAAAAACACCAGACAATCAGAAATAAAATCTTTGTTAATAATGATTAATAGTTTGGTAAAAATAATTAGGTAGCACTGTTGTGATTATTCTAAAGATTATATTTACACCTTTATTGTTTTTTATAAAAGAAAAATATTATTATTTTGCTTTTCGAGAAGTGCGAGTTGTTTTCTGTCGTAGTATGGGGGGGTTTACTGATACGATGGCAAGCATACATCGCTGTTTACAATATGCAATAACTAATAACAGAATGTTAGTGATTGACACATCATATTCTGGTCTACATGACGCCTTTGCAAAATATTTTGTCCTACAAAAAAATTTACCAATTCGTGTTGAGCTTGAGTTAACTGAAGCGTTGAAGCAAAAAATATTTGCACTACCTTCAACGCAACCATTTTTATTACATAAGACTACAGAACAAAAAATGAACTATAATTTTGGTTTTGATAATTCAGGTCTTATACTTGGTTATATAAATCCCGATTCAAAGCAACCAACCTTCTTTGATTTGACCAAACCCTACGATTCGCAACTATTGATTTATCAGAATTCCGTTGGGTTTCAAGATCTACAAGAAATAAAATCTTTAGGAGTTTTTACATGGTTTAGAGTAAAACCAACAATTAGCAACCAAATAATTTCTAGATTAGAACACTTCAATGGGAAAATGTATGAATCAATTCATGTGAGATGCACTGATTACTTTTCAGATTATAAAACATTTTTTGAGAAAATAAAACCTGAAATAACCTCCACATATCTCTTAATTTGTTCGGATCGACAGGAAGTGATTGAATATGGTATGCAGTATTTTACTGGCCAGATAGTTTTATCGACTAATTCATTTTCAAGCGAAGATAATGCCCCCTTACATGATAGATGGGCGAGATATAGTAAAATTTCTAAGCAGGAAAGATTTAAGTTAAATATTGATTTATTGGTAGATTTATGTGCGTTAAGCGGGGCGTCAAAATACCATCGTATACCTATAACTAAAACTAAAGGATTCACGCCACAGTATTCTGGATTTTCTAATGCTGCGTTTTATCTCCATCATAATCAACATGAGCGAAAGAATTTTTTTGGAATATAAGATCGACCCATTTCCCTAATGCATTTTAATAAAATAAAAAAGCAATTGTACGGAGCAAAAAATCCTTCATGCTTATTAATTAAAATACAGATCAACCCACTACTCATTGAGCATTACGACTTGATTAGAGATACAGTCGTAGCTATATTAGAGGAGTTGAATTCGGGAACGCTACGCAAAGTTCATATTCCGGTACAAGAAATTCTGCTCTACCAACAAAATAAAATTAATTCTCTTTTTCAAAACCTAGCACCAAAGAGCAATATTATAGATTGTGGCGTCTGCTATGGGAATCCCATAGAGATTTCTACCTTAGAACAATCTCTTGTAACAGTGCTTAACAATCGCAAAGAAGGAATTGGAATTATGGGAGTTATTGGTACGAACGCAACAATGAAAAAACCTTTATACGATATTGAGACTGTTAGTGTGTCAGTACCAGCACTTACATTTTCAGATTATGTACAAATAGTGAGAGGTAAAAAGATTCCTGATCGATTGAGATTGCAAATCTACAATGCGTTAATAGAATCAAATAATCCTCGTGAGGTTTTAACCAAATTACAATTACTAAAACCAAATATTCGCTCCCAGTGGGCAGGTTTACATAACCAAAGCATTGCGAACTACTTTCAATATGTACCGCAAGGAATCAGTTCATTTGAAAAAGCAATATTTCAAATTATCCCGCCACTGGTATCAGTAGAACACGCTTCGGTTTTGATTATTCCAAAACTCGTTGCAATACTTGCCAAGTCCCCAGCACTGAGTGGCTACGAATTAGCCAGTCAATTGCAATGTAATAGAGCTACAATCAGAGAATTACTTCAAGCGCTCTCTAATTCTGGCATTTGTAATTCATTACCACCTGTATCTATTGATCGAGAGCCATTAAGTAGCTCTTCTAAAAAGCCTTATTTGCAACTATTTAGTTTGCCTGGACTTCGGGCAATCATTGCTAAAAGCGCTCATATTTCACAAGAACTGTATCAACAATATGTTCCCCTTGATGCGCTTGGAGCAATGTTACATACCACTATCTCGCAAGAGACTAGCATGTATTCTGAAGGTCTCCATGGCATATTGATTAAGAAAAAAAATAATGAAACAATATTATTTAGTTGTAGTTCTACAGACACGATAAGCGCCTTGGCGGCGAGAATTAAAAAAAGAAATGCACAAATTGGATTTTTTGTAACCGAGAAATCCGAACTCAAAATCCATCCTTTAGATAAAATTATCCAACTACCAATGCAATATTGTTATCTTTTATGATAGCGCTGTGTTCACTCATTAGGATTATATATCGGTGGTATTATGTAATTAAGTATTGTAATTTTACAATTATGATTTCCTTCTGGCGAAGAAAAACCCAAGCGCCATGTTTACTTCATTGGAACCATAAAAATCCTAGCGTTTTACTTTGCAGGCCAATTGGTGGGTTTGCTGATATACTTTTTTTGATTCACACTTGTTTGCAGTATGCTAAAACATACCATAGAACGCTGATCATTGATACTGAGTTATCGGGATTTAAAGATAGTTTCAGTTACTATTTTGAATTACAGCACCCATTACCTACTGCAGTATTGACTAAGTTCCCAAAGGAGTTACTACCAATCTTAGCAACATATCATTCTTTACAACCATCTCTAAAAAATAAAATAGGGTTTGATAAATTTAACTATAACACTGTATATGATGAATCGTCAAAAACTTATTTAGAGGCTGATTCACTTTTGCCCATTCGATTTGATCTGAATCAAGATAATAATTCTGAGCTTCTTATCTACCATCATTCAGATGGCTTTTGTGCTGAAGATATTACTACACTCGGTATGTTTTCTTACTTTAATGTGCTACCAGAAATAAGTAATATTATTTATCATAGAATCAAGCATATAGTCTCAGGCAATGAGTATGAGGCAATTCACATACGATCTACTGACTATAAAACTGATTATAAAGAATTTTATAAAAAAATTAAACCACAAATTAGTAAACCAATAATTCTGATTTGTTCGGATAATCTGAATGCAATTAACGATGCTCGAAAATATTTCAAGGAACATACTGTGCTTACTACTGGCTCTTATGCAAGTTTAGATAACACTAAACTCCATGGAATTAAGACCCTAAAAGTAATAAACTATCATCGCAATGTTGAAATGCTGACAGATCTTTTTGCTTTAAGTGGTGCTTCAAAATTATATGTATCGGAAGTGGTAACTCTAAAATATGAAAAGATTGAACCAAGGTTAACAGGATTTTCAAAGATTGCGTACCACCTACAAAAACACCAAGGTCAGAGAGCGGCTTTTTTTAAAGTAAAAAATTAAAATATTCTTTTACGCAAAAACACAAAAGATACCAGTAAACTTATTCCTACCAATCCTGCTAGTGAGAACAGGCCGATTCCAGAGATTGTTTGTCCACTCGCAATCTCTCTAATCAAACAAAAAAGATAGTACACTGGGTTGTATAACAGTATCCATTGAAAATTCGGATCTATGCTTTGCAACTCATAAAAAACACCTGAACAGTAGATTAAGGGTAGCAGCATTAAACTAAATTTTGCACTAATTGAATCCCAATCTTGTGAATAGCAAGCTGCCACGATTCCCAGCAATGCAAAACTGAATGCTAGGATACTGCAGATCGCAATTACTTCAAGCATGGGCAATATCCCGGGAAGTTTCATGCCAAACAAAAACAACACACCGCCTATGCATATTGAAGATAGCAGAGCGCTAATCGTAGCAGTCATTATCAGAGCCAAATACACCACTTCTTTCCCTAGTGGGGGCATAATAAAATCTACAATATAATTTTCCATTTTTGCATGGACTAGTCCAAAAGCAGTTGAAGCAAAGCTATTGGTTATCACTGAGGTTGTGACCAACCCAAGTCCAATAAAAGTCATGAAATCAAAATTTTGAATGATGAGATCAGATGGTATCGGAGCAGTTTTTATGATAATACCAAAAACCACAATCATACCTAATTCAGGAAGTAAACTAAAATGTTTTGAAGACCATTCGCGAATTAATTCTTTCTTGACTAAGGTAATAAACGAAATACCAAGCATCACTGTTTTAAATTGTATCCACTTTTAGTCAGCCGCATCGCGCCATACCCTAACGATATATTGATTAGCACTAAAACAAAAAATGAAATCATAAAGCTAGATTCATTGATGCCCAATAAACTCCCACGCACCCCATCCATAAAGTAAAACACTGGATTGCCATGTGCCAATTGACGAATAGTCTCTGGTAAGGTGGCCTGTAAATAAAATCCCCCAGATAAAAATGTCAGGGGAGTAATGACAAAGGTCATCATTGCAGACAAATGTTCAAATCGTTTTGCCACGATACCGGCGATATAACCAATCTGAGCAAATAATAACGAACCTAAAAATGAAAATAAAATAAAGTAGAAAAAATTATTAGCATTGAACTGGGTAACCAAGCTTAGACTTAGCCAGACTGCAGCGCCAGTTAACATTCCCCTCGTTGTCGCCGCTAAAACATACGCACTGTAAAATTCAAATGAAGACAAAGGTGCCATAATAATACTTGGCAGGTTTCTTTGTAATTTTGATAATAATAATGAAAATGAAGGGTTAGAAAAAGCAGACATAGCCATCGCCATGGCGCATAATCCAGGCACTAAAAAATGGGTATAGGGGAAATTATTTACCGTCAAGGCTAACTTTGCTACAGTTAAATGCGCAATTCCTAAAAACAAAAACGCACTAATTACTGGAGTTAAAAAGGTTTGAATATAGACGGAGAGAAAGCGAATAATTTCTTTACGATATAACGCATACCATCCAATGTGATTTTCAATTACCATGACTTTTTAAACAACTAACATTAATTCTGTTTGTAAATAATATAGTCATTATACACCTCATTATAACTTGTAATAAATACATATTAAATAAAAATAAATCCCTATATTATTAAGTATAACAATAACTACTAGAGCACTGTAGTAATCTAATAAATTTCAAAATATTAACATTGTAAAATAAATTAAGGTATACGAGTAGTTTTTAAGATTTATCTATTAGAATATTGATATGAAACAGAGCGCTCAAAAAAGAGACTTTATTGAAAGGTCAATTGCTTTTTGGAATCCTGGTAAGACACAGTCTTGGCAGGATATGGGCGTTGACTTAGTTATTGACAGAAGAGAGGGTTACTTCCTATATGATTACGATGGCAAAAGACTGATTGATATACATTTGAATGGCGGCACTTACAATATTGGTCATCGCCATCCTGAAGTGGTAGAAGTAATGAAGGCAGCTACTACGAGGTTTGATATTGGTAATCACCATTTTCCTGCCATTGCGAGAACTGCATTAGCTGAGACATTGTGTGCTTTAACGCCTGGTAATTTGAAATATACATTGTACGCGTCTGCAGGGGGAGAGGCAATTGATTTAGCGCTCAAAACTGCAAGGTCTGCAATGGGCAAGAAAAAAATAGTTTCAATTATCAATGCGTATCATGGGCATACAGGGTTAGCGGTAAAAGCTGGCGCTCCTCGGTTTAGTGAGTTGTTCTTGGCTGAAGATACAGAAGGAGAATTTGTCCAAGTGCTTTTTAATGATCTAAATGCGATGGAAGAAGCATTGCGAAGACGAGATGTGGCCGCAGTTATCATGGAAAGCATTCCTGCTACCTATGGATTTCCTATGCCTGCAAAAGGCTATCTATCGGGAGTAAAAAAATTATGCGAACGCTACGATGCTTTATACATAGCTGACGAAGTACAAACTGGGCTAATGAGATCTGGTTCTTTATGGGCAATTAGCAACTACGATGTTGAGCCAGATATTCTAGTAACTGGGAAGGGAATTTCAGGAGGCATGTATCCAATTGCATGTGTCGTGGTCTCTGAACGATGTGGGGCATGGATGAAAAAAGATGGGTTTGGACATATGGCTACTTTTGGAGGTGCCGAGATAGGCTGTGTGGTGGCAATGAAGGTACTCGAAATTTGCACTCGTCCTGCGGTAGTATCCATGGTGGGTTACATAGCAAGCTACATGAGAGAAGGGTTAGATGCGATACGAGAAAAGTACGGCGATTTTTTTATTGGCATACGACAACATGGAGTAATTTTGGGATTAGAGTTTGATCACCCCATTGGCGCCAAGATTGTCATGAAACATTTATATCAAAATGGAATCTGGGCAATTTTTTCTTCACTAGATCCTACCGTCTTACAGTTTAAGCTTGGCATCTTAAAAAATCTTGAATTATGTCAAGAAATACTCTACCGATTTGAAAAATCACTAGCTTCTGCAAGTGAGGAAGCGCAAGAGGTGCCAAGAAAATAAAATGCCTACGCTAGATAATCAAAATATAGATCCAGTCGCATTTAGATTACTCGTTGACATTAGTCAAAGTGATGCAAGTCTAACATCTCATGCTACGCAAATCCTTGAGCATGCCCAATGGGCAAGCGAAGTATTTAGACGCTATAGTCACAGCAAAGTTCATGAGATAGTTTCTAGTGTTGCAGAAGTAGCTTATCAACATGCAGCAAAATTTGCCCAACTCGCAGTGGATGAAACTGGGTTTGGTGTCGTTGATGATAAAACAATTAAAAATCAATTAACAAGTAGAGAGCTCTATTCACATTATAAAAATCACGATTATATTTCTCCAAGGATTTCTGCAGATGGAACTTGCGTTGAAATTCCAAGACCAGCCGGAGTTATCTTTGCGCTCATCCCTTCTACCAATCCAATCGCAACCATTAACTTTAAAACCATTATTTCTCTGCTTACTAAAAATGCCATTGTGTTATGTCCGCATCCATTGGCAAAGCAATGCAGCGCCCAAGCCGCTGACTTGTTAATTGCCGCCGCTGAAAAAGCTGGCGCTCCATCTGGAATTATTCAAGTGATTCGGGAGCCAAAATTACCATTTATTCAAAAATGTATGCAGTCAAATAAAACTAATTTGATTTTAGCGACCGGCGGTCCTCAAATGGTACGCGCCGCCTATTCTTCTTCAAATCCTGCAATTGGAGTAGGTCCGGGCAACGCACCAGTTTTTATTGATAGTACGGTTAACTTTTCAGAGGCCGTCAAACATTTAGTCTCAAGCAAATCATTTGATAACTCAGTACTATGTACTAATGAATCGGTGCTGATTAGTTTAGAATCAGATTATAAAAAACTTGAAACAGAACTAGGCCGGGCTGGCGCTTATGTTTGTTCAGATGAGGAAGTAAATAAATTACGAAAATTGTTATTTTCTGAAGTCGGTTTTAATGTTGAGGTGATTGGAAAACATGCGAGTTGGATTGCCACACTGGCTGGCATGCGAGTTCCAGCCAACACTAAAGTACTAGTTTGCCCAATCCACACTATAGGAGTAGAAGAGCCACTGAGTAAAGAAAAACTATGTCCAGTGCTGGCTTGGAAAAGAGTTGCTACTCGAGAGCAAGCCTATTACTCTGCGAGACAAGTATTAAATCTCAGTGGAGCTGGGCATTCTGCCGCGGTGCATAGCGATGACGGACAAGTAGTTATGGATTTTGCACTCCATGTTCCGGTCTATAGAGTAGTGGTTAATGCTCCATGTAGCCAGGGTGCAGCAGGGTTTGGTACTGGGCTCTCCCCATCCTTTACCATTGGCACAGGGTTTTTTGGGAGAAGTTCAGTGGGTGATAATATTGGGCCCCAACACCTCGTGCATTGGGTCCATGTTGCCCCACATAAAAGTAATACTAAATCACTACAAGAATATTTAGATGCTCAAATTGATTTTCCCGGTGAATTGATTAAGATTCCACAAGATGGTGTGGGGATAGAACAAAAAGTTTTTCAAACCCTCGCTACCCAAGTTACCCAAGGTCTAAAAACAAAAAATATTGACGCGCAACTTAAAGCTGAAATTAGAAAATTAATTCAGGAAGAAATGACTAGAGCTAAAAAGCGATGAGCGAATTACGATCATTTATTTGTATTGACAAGTTACAACCGCAAACTATGTCATATATGGCAACTTGGATTAGCGGAAGTCTGCCGAGGATGAATGTCGCAGCCCAAATCATTGAAATCGCTCCAGGGCAAGATATAGAATATATTACTGATATTGCTTTGAAGTATGGAAGGGTGCAGGCTGGAATTCTTATTGTTGAGCGGCAGTTTGGTTATCTAGAGTTTCATTCTGAATCTATAGCTGAAGTGAGAGCCGCAGCTCAAGCAGTGCTTGATACTCTAAATTTGGATATTAACTCTGTCATTAAGCCGCAGATTTTTGGCTCTAAGATTATCACCAATATTGACGAACAGCATGCCTACCTTATAAACAGAAATAGAAAGGGTTCGTTATTGTTAAAAGGTGAATCGGTATTCTTAATGGAAGTGCAGCCAGCATCGTATGCTATTCTGGCTTGCAATGAAGCAGAAAAACAGGCGCAGGTTAAAGTCATTGATTACCGCATGATTGGAGCAAATGGCAGAGTCTATTTAGCTGGCACTGAAGCCGAGATGCAAAACGCACGGCAGGCTGCAGAAAATGCCCTAGCTCAAATTGCTAAAGGAATTAATTCATAATGGATGTAAATTTAAAACAAACCATTCAGTCTGTGATCCGAGAAGTGCTTCAAGAAGAGTTTAGACAGCAGCCTGACCATAACCGTGCTTTTGCTGGGCAAACTCAATTGGTTAGTATTGCTAGTGACGCAGACCTAAATAAATTCGCCATCACCATTGCTAAGCTATGCAACAGCCAAGAGATTGTCTCACAACTTGAACGCGGTGCCGTGCAATTTACTTTATCTAAAAATAATCAAACTACTCCGAGTTTTGCTCGTGGGAACACCGTGCATCTCGTCGAGGGTCTAATCACTGAAAAGAAGATCAGAAGCCTACCTAGCACTACTGATAAAATAGTGGTAAGTGCTGGTTGTATTATTAGTCCAATGGCATTAGATATAATTCGTTCTAGAAAAATTAAAATTGAACGATCTAAACAATGAGGCGTTAAAAATGGTAAGAGGAAAAGTAACAGGTTCAATATGGTCAACGCGAAGAATTGATACTTTGCCAAAAGGGGCATTGTTGGAAGTCATGCTTGCTAATGGTACTATGGTAGTTGCCTATGACCCAATCGGTTGCGCAACCAATCAAGAAGTGCTTATCACACAAGGTTCCGTGGCAGCAAGTTTTTTTCCTTCAAGTAAAAACCCAATTGACGCAATCATTGTAGGTATTATTGATAGCCAACCAGAAATCAAAAATAAATAAAATATATGACAAACGAAAAAAAACAAAAAGTAGCAAATAAACCAACAACTGAAGTAGGAGATACAAATATGAGTACACAACAAGCAATAGGTATGATAGAAACAAAAGGGTATGTGGCAGCACTTGCCGCAGCCGACGCAATGGTAAAAGCAGCAAATGTGACTACGGTTGCCCGAGTAGAAGTGGGTGATGGGTTAGTGGCAGTGATTATTAGAGGAGATGTTGGCGCAGTCAAAGCAGCTACTGAAGCGGGTTCAGAAGTGGCCGCCCAAGTTGGCCAACTCGTCTCCGTTCATGTTATCCCTCGACCTCATCAAGATTTGGAAAAACATTTTGATATTGGTGAAAAATAAACTAAGCGTACATGTATAAATTACGGGTGTACATGACCGTGCCATATTTGCAACCTCAATTTGTTGCATGGCTCAGTTCGCCGACACGGGCCAGAGGGTATCCACCTTCAGAAGGTGATCATAGTCTTTTTATTGAAATTGAGCCGGCATTGGCAATTCATAAAATTGCAGACATTGCGATTAAGTCTAGCCCAACCTTAGAATTTGGCATGTTATATACCGAACGGCAGTTTGGACTCCTAGAACTACATGCCAAAGACAAGCAGTTGCTCGAGGTGGCTGGCGACAATATTCTTACTTATTTAAATGTTGAGAAGGGGCAATTAACCCCTCCGAAAGTCCTTTATTCCGATATTGTTGAGAATATTAATGATCAGCACGCCATCATACTTAATAGAACTAGAGAGGCTTCCATGATAATTCCAGGGGAATCGCTCTTAGTCTATGAGCTAACCCCAGCACTCTATGCAGGATTAGCGGCAAATGAAGCGCTAAAATTCGCTGAAGTTAAACTGATTCATGTAGATCTAATCGGTGCAAGTGGTAGAATATTTATGTCTGGTAGTTTCCAGCAATTAAAAAAGGCGCAAATTCAAATGGATAATGTGTTACAATAAAAAACAGTATTACACTCAAAGGAGACCTATATTATGAATAATACAAGAAGAAAATTTTTACAATCAACTGGACTAGTTGCAACTTTAGCAAGTATGGGAGTTGGATCTAGCATTCTATCAGCTTGCAGCGGAACTAAATCTAGAAATGATCACCTTAATATTTTATGTTGGGAAGGTTATAACTCAGAACGCGTACTCGGACCGTTTAGAGCCAAAAATCTTGGAGCAAAAGTTCGTGCCGAGAGTGGAACAAATGATCCTGATATGATCAATAAATTAAGAGCCGGCGAGACAAATGTTTGGGATTTAATTAATGTAAACCAACCATGGGCCAGAGCACAATTGTTTCCAAGCAATTTAATTAAAACATTAGATAAAGATAGGTTTCTTAAATATTATGATTTAATGATGGATGAATTTAAAGGCCCCTATCCTTATGCGTTTGATCAATCAGGAAAAGAATTAATCGGGATGGTGCAAAGATTTGGACCTTTTAGCTTCGTGGTTAATACTGATAAAGTTTCTAGAAAAACTGCAGAAGACCAAGGCTTTAAATTATTTTTAGATCCAAAAATGAAAGGAAAATATGCAATTTTAACTTATGATGATTGGAATATTATCCACCTTGCCTTAGCAGCTGATCTAGATCCTTCTAAAGAATTTAGCGAAGATGACTTTAAGAAATTTAAGTTGGTTAGCGATCAAATATTCAAGAACGCAAAACTTCTTAGTGATGATATGACTAAACTAAATCAAGCGCTAGTCAATAATGAAATTTCTGCATACTTTACTGGTGGCACCTATACCGCATCGCCTGCTCGTATTGAGGGCCATAAACAAATTAGAGCTATTACTCCAGCCAAAGGCCCAGTAGATGGAAAAGGCGGAGTGGTTTGGGTAGAAGTAACTTCTTTAGTTAATAATCCAAACCCATCAACCTTGGCTGCTGATTTCTTAGAGTATGTTCAGCAACCAGAAATTAGCAAAGTTGTCGCGTTTGCAGAAGGTACGCATAACCCAGTCGCACAGATGGGAAATCCTGAAGTACTCAAGCAATTTTTACCTGATGAACTAGACGCACTGCAATGGGATTCGTTAAAAGAAGAAATGGCTCGGTCAATTGATTATCCGATTGTGCCTTCACATGATAAATTGATAGAAATTATCACCGCTGCGAAAAGAACTGGGTAGTGAAAAATAAACAAATTATCAATACAAAATTTATCTAAATATTTTTCTGACCAAGCGGTACTTAAAAATATAGATCTTGAAATTGAAAAAGGTGAATTTTTTTCTATCGTCGGGCCTTCAGGTTCAGGTAAAACAACCTTATTGAGAATTTTAGCTGGCCTTGAGACATCATCTCAAGGCCAGGTTTTGTATAATAATATTTCCTTAGAGACGATTAGCCCAGAGAAAAGGCCAACTTGTCTGGTATTTCAATCACTCGCTTTATTTCCACATCTAAGTGTGGGTGCAAATATAGAGTTTCCCTTAAAGATCCGCGGCGAAACAGCAGAATCAAGAAAGAAGACTGCCTTAGAGCTACTGAGCTTTTTTAGACTACCTGCTCATTTTTATAGCAAAAAAATCCATGAATGTTCAGGAGGAGAAAAACAAAGAATTGCTCTTGCTCGAGCATTAGCATACAATGCTGAAATTATTCTTTTTGATGAGCCGTTGAGTGCGCTTGATTATCGACTTAAAAAAACTTTAGGAAAAGAAATCAAGGAACTTCATAAACGCACAGGAAAAACATTTGTCTATATTACGCATTCTCTTGAAGAAGCTATGGTGATGAGTGATAGACTGGCAATTTTAGATAAGGGTAGCATCGTCCAAGTTGGCACCCCTTCGCTTATCTATACCAACCCAATCAACTCGTTTGTTGCTGATTTTATGGGGGAAGTTAATTTTATTTCTCCTGCTCAAGCGCTCAAATGGGCAACTTCTGACGCAGCAAAGCAAAATATAAAAAAAATCACTAACAGCAGTACTTCAGGAAAAATTCTGATTCGTCCCGAGCATTTTTATGAAACCACAGACTCGAACGATGCAATAATAGCTTGCAACGGTGTTATTAATGAAGTGTATCATTTCGGTTCTAAAGTACAATATTTAGTAGATACGCATAGCGATGCTATGTTGACTTACGAATCACAAGATTCAAATTCTGAAGTGCAAGAGCGAGTCGGAAAAAAAATCTCTCTAGCAGTACACGCTGAGCACCTAAAATACTTACCATCATAACGGCTGGGCATGAGATGCTATTTACGCTAAGAAAAAAAATCTCTATAGGCTTTGTCTTAAGCATTCCAATGGTAACGCTATTGCTGGTTGCGTTTGTCGGACCACTAATCATCGTGGCACTTTACTCGGTCATGCCTTCTGGAAGTTTTGATTTGTTTCATATTCCCACTATTGAAAATTATAGAAAGTTTTTTGCCAATCAATATTACCACTCATTGTTTATTTCAATCTATGTAGCCTTTATCTCAACGGTGGTATTGCTGATCTTGTGTTATCCCATGGCATATGCGATGGCAAAAATCTTTAAGAAATTTAGTCTTTTTATAACGGTTGCCATAGTTTCACTTTTATTTATTTCCGAAGGGGTACGGTTGTATGGTTGGGTCATAATACTTATGAAAGGAGGGCTCTTAGATGGATATTTGCAGTCATGGTTTGGCGCCAGTGCGTATAGTGACTTGCTCTACAATACCTCGGCAACGATATTTGGATTAATTTATAACTACTTCCCTTTTATGTTATTTCCCCTAGTGCAGAGTATTTCTGGCATTCCAGAGGACCTTCGTGATGCGGCTAGAGATTTAGGCGCGTCATCAAAACAACTATTCTTTCAAATTGATTTACCCCTCGCCATGCCAGGAATTATTGTAGGCTCACTGTTAACATTTGTTTTTTCAATTGGGTCAATGGCAGAAGCTGAGATTCTCGGTGGCAAAAAAGTAATTATGATTAATTATGAAGTGCAAAATGCATTTAGTTATGCGCAAAATTGGCCACTCGGCTCTGCGGTATCCATGATGATGATTGCGTGCATTGTTTGTTTGCTTATCCCAATAATGAAAATGATCAAAGCGACATGAAACGAATAACCATTCAACTTCCTGCAAATTGGTATTGGTATGCCTACGCACTCGTAATAGTTTTTATATTATATTTGCCGCTTTTAGGAGTAGGGCTGGCATCATTTTCAGCCGACCGCTACATACATTTTCCAATTACAGACTATTCGGTTAAGTGGTATGGCGTTGTACTTCAATCTGAGGAAATCGCAAATCTCACCGCGTATTCATTAGCAATATCTGCTATTGTATCTGTAGCATCTATGGTGTTTGCGTTTTTTGGCGCACTGGCATTTACTCGCTATCAATGGTGGGGCAGGTCCTGGTATCAAAAATTTATATTAATTCCAATATTTTTCCCTCAATATGTGCTCGGGCTCTCTATGCTTCTGTATTTTAACGCTATTGGTATAACACCATCTTGGCAAACCACTATTATTGCTCATTTGGTTTGGATCGCGCCGATTGCGACACTCATCGTTGTGGTGTTGACGCATAAACTAGACCCTGCTTTGGAAGAAGCCGCTAAAGTGCTTGGCGCCTCACACCCAGTAGTCTTACGAGAGATTACCTTTCCGCTCTTGCTTCCTGCAATAGTCACTGCAGGCATCTTTGCGTTTTTATTATCTTGGGGCAACTTAGCGCTCACTTTATTTACTTCTGGTGTTGATAATACCTTATCCAAGTGGATGTTTACTAAAATTAAAAGTGCCTATGATCAAAAAATACCCACACTTGGGATTTTGTCTATGGTATTTTCTGCTTTGGCGATGGCACTTTTTTTTATTTTCATTAAAATATGGGGAAATATAAACAAAAAATATAGTAACATAATTTAATGGCAAGGCAACCTGAGGAGACATAAATATGTTTACATCATTTGAAAATAAAAGCGTAGTTGTGACTGGATCAAGTAAAGGCATTGGCAAAGGCATTGCCAAAGTTTTTGCTAAAAGTAAAGCCAAAGTTATGATCGTAGGTCGGAACAAAGAAGATTCAATAAAAACAGTGCAAGAACTAAAAGTTCATGGTGGAACTGTGGATTATTTTATTGCAGATGTTACTAATCAAGACCAAGTTGAACAATTAATGCGAACAGCTTCTGATAAACATGGTGGCATAGATATCCTTTGTGCCAATGCCGGAATTTTTCCACAAAAACCATTATTAGAAATGACGACCGATGATTGGGATTTTGTTTTAACTACTAATTTACGCAGTTGTTTTCAAACGGTTAAGGCCGTGGTGCCCTACATGCAAAAAAAAGGCATGGGTAGAATTATAGTTACCTCCAGTATTACTGGACCGGTAACTGGGTATCCAGGCTGGTCACATTACGCTGCCAGTAAAGCCGGTCAATTAGGTTTTGTCAGAACTGCATCACTTGAATTAGCAAAATACAATATCACCGTTAACGCAGTATTACCTGGAAATATTTTGACCGAAGGGCTGATTGCGCTCGGCGAAGATTATCAGAAAAGCATGGCCGCCACAATACCAATGAATAAATTAGGCAGCATAGAAGATATCGGCTATGCCGCTTTATTTTTCGCCAGCAAAGAAGCTGGGTACATTACTGGTCAGACAATAATTGTAGATGGTGGGCAAATTTTACCTGAATCCATTGATGCGCTTAACGCGACAAAATAATTGAACAGTAACACTGAACACCAAAAGTATCTTGCCGAGCTTAAGCTAATGGCAGAACAAGCTATTGCTAGCTGGGGATTTACTAAAGAATCAAGCGTCTCGCTACTCAATCTTTCAGAAAACGCTACATATTTAGTCAAAGCCCCGAATGGCGAGAAGTCGATATTGCGATTACACAGGCCTAATTACCACAGCAAACTATCAATAGCCAGTGAGTTACAGTGGTTAGAAGCGTTGCGCAAGCAAACCAATATAGAAACTCCAGTAGCGACTCGCGGTGTTAGTGGCGAACTAATCTACTTAGTCCATAGTAATGTCATTGAACCTAGGCATGCGGTAATGTTTGAATTTTTACCCGGCAAAGAACCTGACGCCGATCGTGAGCTGAGCAAATCATTTATCCAGTTAGGTGAGATAACTGCCTTGATGCACCAGCATAGTAAGACTTGGAAAATTCCTCAAGGTTTTGAACGACTGGAATGGAATCTTGAAACTATTTTTGGTCGCAATGCGCATTGGGGTGATTGGCGAGACGCTCCTTTGGTCTCAAAACAACATAGTGAAATTATAGAACGAGCTGTGGAAATTATTAAATTTAGAATCTCTCAATTTAATCAACATGGCGATAAGTATGGCTTAATTCATGCGGACCTTCGGCTGGCCAATTTATTAGTTCATGAAGGCAAAGCTTCAGTGATAGATTTTGATGACTGCGGTTTTGGTTTCTATCTGTATGATTTTGCTACCGCAATTTCTTTTATTGAAACTGATCCTCTCGTGCCCGAATGGCTTGAGGCTTGGAAAGCTGGCTATCGAAAAAAAGCCGAACTATCAACTAGCGATGAACAAGAAATACCAACCTTTATTATGCTTCGGCGACTGGCATTGCTGGCTTGGGTCGGCTCACATAGTGAAACTGACCTAGCGCTTAGTATGCTACCACATTTTGCTGCTGATACTGCAAAACTTGCTAAAGAATATATAATTTCTTACGCATAAATTGCATTAAGATATTACCTCATATGAATGATAACACAAAGTCAGTGCTTACAGACTCAGAACTAACTGAAGAAGTTGTCGCATCATATCTAACTAGTCACAAAGATTTTTTAGACAAACACCCTGATATTTTTAAGGCAATAAATATTCCGCACATGGAAAGCACCGGTCTATCTCTATTAGAACGGCAAATTGAATTGTGGAAAAAAGAAGCTAAGGCAAGCCAAAACTTTCTTGAAGATATTATTAATAATGTTAGAGCTAACCAAGTTTTAGTGGAAGGGATTATTCGTTTTTCTGCAGAGTTGCAAAAAGCCACCTCTTTTGAACAGCTAGTTAGTCTGATTCAATTTCAAATTAAATCCTATTTTCCCATCCACCATGTATCCATACTTTTTATTTCATTTGATGGGTTTCATCAATCACTCGAGCTGCTTCCGGAATCCATGCATCAATTATTTACTCCACTATTGCTTAGTGGAAAACCTCGCCTGGGTAACTATAATGCCCATCAAGTCACATTGTTATTTCCACAGGATGCCAGAGCTATTAACTCTATGGCCATGATCCCAATCAACTCACTTAAAGCAAAAGCAGTTATTGCACTTGGTAGCCCAGATCAAGATAGCTTTTCTGAAGATAAAGGCATTGAGTTTCTAGAATATCTCCAGTTAACCATTTCTAGTGCTTTTGATCGTTACTTAGGTAGTAACATAGAGTAACCAATTTATTAAAATGCCAATACTTATTTCAAAGGCAATTAAAAATTACTTGCAACATCTAGAATTTGACAGATGTTATTCTAAACACACAGTGTTAAATTACGGATATGACCTTGCACAGTTCCTTGAGTATGCTGGGAGTCAAAAGGTAAGTGAAATGAGTGAAATTACCGAAGCGTTAGTTGAAATGTGGTTGGCAAGTAGATTTGAATTGGGGGCGCAGCCTCGCACGGTAAAGCGTTCACTTGCTTCAATGAGGGGGTTAGTCAATTACCATAGCGCTTTACAAAATGGCAAGCCGGTGAGGTGGGATATTAGAGGACCAAAAGTAAGACAAACGCTACCAAATACCCTTTCAATTGAAGAAGTAAGTGCGGTGATTGAGGCATCTAAATCCCTCTCGCTCAGAGAACACGCCATCATTGAGCTCATGTATGGAAGTGGGTTACGAGTATCCGAAGTAGTATCATTAAAAATACAAGATCTAGATTTTGAGCAATCGTTAGTGCGCGTGCATGGTAAAAGAAATAAAGAGCGTTTAGTCCCAATAGGTAAATTGTCAAAAGAAGTTCTCTGCAGGTATTTAGCCATGCGACCAGAGTCAAAACGAATTGGTAGCTCACCAGTTTTTTTAAGTAAATTTGAAAAAGCGTTAACAACTCGTGCAGTGCAGTATCATATTAAATCACTCACAGCACTGACCGGCATTCCTAGACTTCACCCACATTTATTCAGGCATTGTTGTGCTTCTCATTTACTAGAGTCATCTGGAGAGTTGCGTATGGTGCAAGAATTATTAGGGCATGAAAGTATTGTAACCACACAAATTTATACCCACTTGGATTATCAACATTTGGCTAAAGTCTACGATAAAACCCACCCCAGATCAAATATTAAACTTAACAATTAGGAGGCTAAATAAATGATACAAGAAGTTAAAACTAGTAACGCTCCAAGAGCGATTGGCTCATATTCCCAAGCAATTAGATCAGGAGATCTGTTGTTCATATCTGGGCAAATTCCACTGACGCCTAATGGCGAATTAAAAACTGGCTCTATTCAAGATGAAATTAAGCAGTGTTTTGATAATATCAAAGCAATAGCTGAATCATGTGGTGCTAACCTTAATCAAACTGTTAAGTACACGGTCTACTTAACTAACTTAGGATTTTTTGCCGATGTTAATCAAGTTAGTCTTTCATATTTTAATGAGCCATTTCCAGCCAGAGCTACGGTTCAGATATCTGCACTACCCAGAGACGCTAGAGTTGAGATTGATGCTATAGTGAGGATAAATCAATCAGGGACTTTGTAAGCAAATTAACTACGGTACAAAAAAAATCACTTGCCAGTCTGGGTATCAGAGATGCGATTGGTTTGCTCCTCCATGTCCCGAGGGCCTATGAAGATAAAACAAAAATAGTTACAGTAACAGAAGCCAATCCGCTCACTAATAATTTATTTGAACTAGAAATCACTGGAGCGCGGCCAGTTTATTTTGGTCGGAAACATCTTGCCATCACTGCTCGGGATGCTACCGGAGTGGTGCACATTCGTATGTACTACATTACTAAAGACTTGATGCAAAAATGTATGCCCGGCGTTCGTGTTCGTTGCTATGGCAAATTAACTAACTATGGAAATAAACATCAAATCTTTCATCCCGAGCTCACATTTTTGAAAAGTGACACACCTGATTTAGCTACCTCGCTTACCCCGCTCTATCCACTGACTAGTGGAGTCTCACAAACCCAGTTACGAAGATGGATTGATAAAGAACTACAAGCGCTGGAAAATAATCCGATAGAAGATTTACTACCACCTGAGTTGCTCTCATATTTTAATCTTGACTCACTAGAAAATACCCTTCGCAGTATCCATCATCCAAGCCAAGATTCAACCCAAGATTCAAAGCATTACTTTCGCATCAAAGTCGAAGAGCTATTTGCTTGGAGTATCGGACTACAATACCTGCAGGTAGATAGAATGTTATGCAAAGCACCGGCAATTCCTCATCATGCAAATTTGCTCTCTGATTGGATAGCTAGGCTGCCTTTTACCCTTACTGAAGCACAACAGAAAGCGATTGCAGAAATCGCAAGTGACACTGCTAGGCCCACGCCGATGATGAGGATTTTACAAGGCGATGTCGGTTGTGGAAAAACTGCAGTGGCAACGGCCTGCATGATACTTTGCGCAAAAGCAAAATTACAGGCTGTGCTACTCGCCCCAACCGAAATCTTAGCAGAGCAGCATGCCTTGACGCTTTTTGAGCAATGCCATGCATTGGGAATTTCAATTGTGCATCTCAGTGGTTCGCTCCCTCCGAAAGTAAGAAGTGAGAGGCTCTCCCAAATCCAAAGTGGCAATGCTGATATTATCGTTGGTACCCATGCTGTTTTTTCAGAAGCGGTGCGTTACCACTCGCTTGGACTCATTATCATTGATGAGCAACAAAGATTTGGTGTTGAGCAGAGAGCGCGGTTACAAGAAAAACAAGAAGCTCAGGAACTTGTTCCCCATCAGTTGATCATGAGCGCAACGCCTATTCCTCGTACCTTAGCCTTAGTGGTGTTTGGCGATTTACCCATTACCTTAGTGGATCAACACCCTAAAGGTAGAATGCCGATAACTACGGTGGCGGTTTCTCAAGATCGACGGGGGGAAGTTATAGAACGAGTACGCAAGAAAATACAGGAAGGCGCACAGGTGTATTGGGTATGCCCACTGATAGATGCTACTTCCGAAATGGAAGGAGCCGCCGTTGAAGAAATTGAAGCAGAGCTCTCTAAAGCTCTAACCGGAATAACTATTGGAATTATTCATGGAAGGGTGACTGAAAATGAAAGAGTAGCTACCATGCAGAAATTTAGGAACAACACTATTTCGCTTCTTGTCGCAACCACCATAATTGAAGTTGGTGTTGATGTCCCCAATGCATGCATCATGGTCATTGAAAATAGCGAACGACTCGGACTGTCTCAACTCCATCAGTTACGAGGCAGAATTGGAAGGGGCAGTGCTCAGTCCTATTGCATTTTGCTTTATCAAAAACCTCTCAACGAAATTGCCAGCCACCGAATTGAAACCATGCGCAATGAAACCAATGGATTTACTATTGCTTTAAAAGATTTAGAATTACGGGGCACTGGAGAATTGCTTGGGGTAAAACAATCTGGATTTCATGAATTTCGCGTGGCAAAATTTCCACAGGACCTAGAGCTATTTAAAACCCTAAAACCTTTTGCACAAAAAATGATTAAAGAAAATTCAGAAAAAGCCCTCACGCTCTACCGAAGGTGGAATGACGACACCATGGTAGTGCAAGGTTAGCATCGGCTAGGTTGGTGTAAATCCACCAGGCTTGCTACTGCCTTCTTCGGTAAAGAAGAATTTATGCATTTCTTCTTGTAAATAATCCCGCGCGGTTTTGTCCATGAGGGATAAATGATATTCATTAATTAGCATGGTCTGATGGCCTAGCCACATTTGCCAAGCTTCTTTACTTACCGATGTTAGAATTTTTTTTCCAAGTTCTCCAGCCACCGGCACTCGCTCTAACGCCGGAAGATCTTTTTTTAATTTGGCACAAAAAACAGTTTTAATTGACTCGCTCATTGTTGTACTCTTAGTGTTAGGTACGTTGACCCGCGTAATAAAATAATTTCTAAAAATTTAGATCGCTTAAATGCTTTTTCAAATTCTGATAGCGAACTAATATTGTCACCGTTTACTTTTATCACCGTATCTGAAGCCATTAACCCCACCTGTGCGGCCAGAGAATTATCTTCTACTCGAATAACCGATATAACAGAACTGCTAATGGTAGATTGGTCTTTGGTTATATCAAGTTTGTCAATCACCCCAAAAAACGCACCTTGCAATCTTGGGTGGAGTTTTTTCCCATCTAAGGTGATCGCGATAGATTTATCAGAGACGGTAACTCGCACCTGAATTATTTTATTATTGCGAATTGCTGTTAAAGTTGCCAGAGTGTTGATGGCAAGCTGGCCAAATTCAGAAATAAGCTGTGGGGCTGATATAATCGTAATCGTCCCGTTTAACATTGTAACCACATCACCAGACTGCAGTCCGCCTCGTTCTGCTACAGAGCCTTTTTGAACTTCAGTGATTAATGCACCTTTGATATTATTGCTTAGAGAAAATGCGCTTGCTAACTCTGGAGTCAAGGTTTGAGCATTGACACCTAAGTTACCTCTTTTGACCAAACCATATTTCCTCAATTGGGTAACTACTTGTGAGACTAAATTGCTGGGTACCGCAAATCCTATTCCAACATTGCCTCCACTTTGGCTAATAATCGCACTGTTAATTCCTGCTAATTCTCCATCTAAGGTTATTAATGCGCCACCAGAGTTACCAGGATTTATTGATGCATCAGTCTGAATAAATGTTTTATATGGACCTGAAAAACCAGCTTCACTTCCGGATCGTCCCAATGCTGAAATTATTCCAGAGGTTACCGTATGATCTAGCCCAAATGGATTGCCAATCGCAATAACAAAGTCGCCTACTTCTAAAACTTTAGAATCAGAAAACTCAATTTCTACTAAATTGTTCGCATTGATTTTAATTAATGCGAGGTCTGTTGCCGTGTCTTCTCCTATCAGCGTTGCCTCAAACTCTCTCCCATCCATAAGCCTTACTTGAATTTTGTTGGAATTGGCAATGACATGTTGGTTAGTAATAATTAAACCATTTTTTGCATCTATGATTACACCAGATCCAATGCTACTCGCCTCTTGTTGCGTCGGAGGGAAGAAATTCTTAAAAAAAGGGTCGTTAAACCAAGGGTGTGTTATTTTTTGTATTGAAGTAGTTTTGATATTAACTACTGCAGGCATAGTCTTTTTAAGAATTGGGGCAAGGGTAGATTGTTTAGAATAAGGTAAGGCAGCCAGTACCAAAGAGATTGGGGCAATAGTTGTTAACAATATCAGAAGAATTACTTGCGGTACTTTGTATAGAATAGTCACTGTTTTCATCTACATATTATAATTTATATTTCATGGCCCTTAGTCTTTATATACATATCCCTTGGTGCGTAAAAAAATGTTACTATTGCGACTTTAATTCACATCAAGCCAGTCGCGATCAGGTACTCCGCCATGAGCAAAACTACATCCAAGCCCTCCAGCAAGACTGGAGACAAGAATTAAATCGCTTTCCACATGGCCCACCTCAAATAACCTCTATATTTATTGGAGGGGGGACTCCCAGTCTCTTCAGCGCTTCTGCTATTGACCAACTCATGCGCTCACTCTTAGATGAATGGGGAGTGAAAAAAGACTCAATTGAAATAACCATTGAAGCCAACCCAGCTACTACCGACAATGAAAAACTTATTGGGTTTAGAGAATCTGGGATTAACCGAATTAGTTTTGGTGCACAAAGTTTTGAACCACTCCAACTACAACAACTTGGACGGATTCATTCAGTTGAAGAGATTTACACAGCCATGACTCAGGCTAGACAAGCCGGGTTTACCAGAATCAATATAGATCTTATGTATGGTTTAATTAATCAAACACCGTGGCAGTGCTTGAATGATTTGCAAAAAGCAACAGAGTTAGAGCCAGACCATATTTCTTGGTACCAGCTTACCATTGAGCCACTTACTGCATTTGGTAAGCGCCCACCCCCATTGCCCGAAGATGAAGCACTTTGGGCAATGACTTGCGACGGGCTAGATTTTTTAGGACAGCATGGTTTTGAGAGATATGAGATCTCCGCTTGGTCTAAAGTGCAAGATACTATTGATCAGCGCTGTGTCCATAATATAAATTATTGGGAGTATGGAGATTTTGTGGGTATTGGGGCAGGTGCGCATAGCAAAATAACCCAAGATGAAAATATTATTCGTTATGCAAAAATTGCCTCACCATCGCAATACATTCAACATGCCGGTAATCAATCAAGAGTAGCTTCGTGTGAAACAGTACAAGCTTCTTCTCTTCCACTTGACGCCTTGATGAATTTCATGAGACTCTGCGAAGGTTTTGCCATTGAGAAATTTAAAGCCCGTACCAATATTCCCGACCCAACTGTTGATGAAATCTTACAGCACTTACTATCCAATCATTGGATTGAGATACATGGCAACAATATAATTCCGAGCCAAAAAGCACTCAGATTCCAAACTACCATGCTCCTTGAGATATGCGCTTAGCGGCTTTTCTATTTCTTAGCCTAGCTGTTGCTATTACCTCAAGTGGTCGCACCGAGCAAAGCTCATGTGCTTTACCCAAACAGGCTCTGTCAGCTAAAGTGCAACGGGTACTTGACGGTGATACCATTAAACTAGAAGGCGGTGACGAAGTGCGCATCATCGGAATCAATGCTCCAGAACTTCAAAACCGTTATCGACCAGAAGATCCCGGCGCCCGAGAAGCAAGTTTGGAGCTTACCAGACTGTTAGAACAATCGCATAATTCTATCAATGTAATTTTTGAAACAAAAAAAGTAGATCGCTTTGGTAGACTTTTAGCTCATGTGCAAAATAATAAAGGAGAAAATATCGCTAGTAAGCTTATATCCCAAGGCCTTGTTGCTGTTGCCATCATTCCTCCCAATAGTAGTATGGCAGATTGTTATCTAGCCTTGGAGCAAATTCCTAGAATTGCAAGAAAAGCTAATTGGGCTAAAGTCACACAGTGGCATATCACTGATAGTGAACTTGAAGAATTTCAAGGTGGATTTGCCATTATGTATAGTAAGGTAAAATCAATACAGGTGGTAAGCGATCAAACTATTTATTTTTCTCTACATAATGGGTATACCTTACGATTAAAACAATATGACACTGGATATAACCCTGAAGTGTTTCTCCATAAAAAAATCATTGCACGAGGCTGGATTAATTCCAAAAAAACTATGCGCAAACAATTAGATATCCTCGATCAGAGATTGATTCAATTACAATGATACCTTACTAAATGGTAATTATTACTCGTATGCGTAGAGGTGAGTTTATTTTGCTCATCGCATCACTGATGTCAATCACAGCATTTGCCATTGATATAATTCTTCCAGCCTTTAATGAGATCAGTGTTTATTATGGATTAGACCATGATAATCAAAGACAAGGCATCATTAGTTATTATCTGATGGGGTTAGGAATAGCGCAACTGTTGTTTGGGCCATTATCGGATCGTTATGGCAGGAAACCAGTTTTGTTATTTTCGTTAGGGTTATATTTTGCCTTAGCGATATATTCAGCGCTCACTACCAGCTTTAGTTCATTTTTGTTAGCCAGGTTTTTACAAGGGTTGGCATCTGGGGGTCCTTCAGTCATTGCCGTAGCGTTGATCCGCGATCGCTATCGTGGTAAGTTTATGGCTCGAGTTACTTCAATTGCAGTTTCAATTTTTATTACTGTGCCAATATTTGCGCCACTACTCGGACAGCTATTACTTTTCATCATGCCGTGGCGGTATTTATTTTATTTACTTGCTCTGTATTCACTAGGGATTATCATTTGGGTTTCATATCGAATGTCTGAGAGTGCTCCTTTGCAAGTTGAAGTAAAAGGATTGCTCATGTCTTCACTGATACGGTATGGTCAAGTCTTATCACACGCAAGTTCAGTTATGTTACTTTGCGCATCGGGCATATTAGTTGGGTTGATGTTTTCTTACCTTAGTGCTGCTCAGCAGGTTTTTGTTAATACCTATCAGACCGGTAACTTGTTTCCATTATATTTTGCTGTCATTGCTTTTTCAATCGTACTTTCATCATTAATTAATGCTCGAATAGTCATTCGTTTTGGTACGGTGCGCATAATAGAAAATGCCATCCTAGTTATGCTGGTAGTCACTTGCTGCGATTATTTTTTTTCACTGTGGCATGAACCGAATCTGTATGAATATTTATTTTTTCAGTTTCTGATAATTTTTACCTTAGGATTTCTGCGTCCGAATCTCCTCGCCCGAGCAATGGAAAAACTTGGTGCAATTGCTGGCACTGCAAGCGCCTTTGGTGGTTTTGTGGTTAACTTTGGTGGGGCGACTATCGGTTATATTGTCGCTCAACAGTATGACGGAACCAATCTATCACTTGCCTCAGGAAATGTTATCGTGGTATTAGCTTCCCTAGCGCTACTCTACATCCATAGACTAAAAAGCAAACGCGATGAACGATTGCTTGGCATCAAGCGTCACTAAAAATCGTTTTCCTCTAAATCGCCTTCGCCAAAACCAAGTTGCTTAGCATCAAGCTCTTCAATTTCTTCATTTTCATCAACTTCATCATCAAAGCCTTGCTCCTCTTGATATTCCTCAATCATCCCAACCATACGATTGCAACCATTTTTAATTGCAGTAAGATTGGATTCAAAGTTAGAGTTTCCTTGATTTTCTCCTTCAAGTAGCTCAATACGAGCATTAATAAATTCCTGGCATTTTTTTAACTGATCTATCAACATCCTAATAGTTTACTATAATTTGCATTATTATCTTAAGCATTTGAGATAATTGCATATTGCTCAAAATAGCTTCTTAGGAAATGATTTGATGTAGTACTAATTAATAATTATGGGTAAGATATACTTGTATTATTTGTATGAAAATATGCTGTATTACAGGTAGCAACATAAAATATGAAAATAGAAAACACAACAAACAATATACAAGCCTTAAATAAAAATCTGGAAGTATTGAAGATTAATTATCCGCATTGCTTTAACAAGAACGGTGATTTTGATTTTGAGAAATTTAAGAATGAACTTTCAAACCATGACATTAATTTCTCCAAAGAAAGTTATGGAATGGACTGGCTCGGTAAAAGCTACGCCAGACTTCTCGCCACTGATCCTGCAAAAACACTGATCAAAGAAGACAAAGACTGGAACAGCAAAGAAGCAAACATAAAATCGAATAATTTGCTTATCAAAGGTGATAATTTGGAAGTACTTAAACACCTCTCCAATGCGTATCATGAAAAAATAAAACTGATCTATATTGACCCTCCATATAATACTGGAAGTGATGGCTTTGTCTATAAAGATGATCGCAAGTTTACAATAGAGCAATTTTCTGAACTTGCAGGAATTGATGAAGAGCAAGCTAAAAAAGTTTTGAGTTTTGTGAATAGCAAAAGCAACTCTCACTCTGCATGGCTCACTTTTATGTATCCAAGACTTTATATCGCCAAGCAACTTCTCAAAGATGATGGAGTGATATTTGTGAGTATTGATGACAATGAAGTGGCACAGTTAAGAATTCTAATGGATGAGATATTTGGTGAGGAGAATTATGTGGGGCATATCGTTTGGCAAGGATTAGACACTATAAAAAATGATGCAGATTATTTTTCCAAAAATAATGAATTTATATTGTGTTATTCAAAATATAAAGATAAATTAATAATAAATGGATTTGCTAGGACAGAAAATCATAATAAAGTTTACAAGAATAATGACAATGATCCAAATGGTGATTATTTGCTCACCCCATTAAATGCCAAAAGTGGAACTGATGGTGCAAATTATAAATATTATTTTAAAAATGGTGTTGTGTATGAACCTCCAAAAGGAACTTTTCCTAGATACTCGAAAGAATCATTGAAAGAGCTAGAAGACAAAAATCAAATTTATTTTGGTAAAGATAATAATTCAATTCCTCAGAAGAAAACTTATTTAAAAGATGTATCTGAATATATAAAATTGACAACTTTTTGGAATTATAAATTTGCAGGAAGCACAAGACAATCAAATCAAGAAATATCAATTTTATTATCAAAAGGAGTCTTTCAGAATCCTAAACCAACTAAATTGCTTAATATTATTATAAATTCTGTTACTGATGTGAACGACCTAATTCTCGACTTTTTTGCAGGAAGTGGTACGACTGGCGATGCGGTGATGCAGCTTAATGCCGAAGATTGTGCAAATGGAAAAGAGGGAAATAGAAAATATATCCTAGTGCAGCTTCCAGAATTGATAGATCCTAATAAAAATAAAACTGCTTTTGATTTTGTGAAAAATGAACTTGGGATTGCTGAACCGACAATTTTTGATATTACGAAAGAAAGATTGATTAGGGCTGGTAAAAAAATATTGGATGAGAATGTTGACCAATCTGCAAAGTCAGAAAAAATTAAATGTGAAGGATGTGATGGTTTTGAAGGAGAGCACTGTCCTGCTTGTAAAGGAGAGTTTACCATCAAAATTGATGCTAAAAAAGCAGTAGATTTATCAGGTATAGATTTTGGCTTTAAGATTTACGAGACTATGCCAATTTGGGAAGATTACGAATTTGTGGCAAAAGAATTTGATCCGCAAACTAAACTCTTTGATGAAAGCAAATTGTCTAGTGAAGATTTGCAAATACTTCTTACCACTTGGAAAACATATGATAATATTCTGCTTACGGAAAGTCTGGAGAGTGTTGTTCTTGATGGGTATACAGGATATTATGGCAATGGCAGATTATATCTGATGAACAAGGGATTTGAGACGAAACACTTAAAATCACTTCTCAATAAGATTGATGAAGACTCTGTATTTAATCCAGTCAGTATAATTGTTTTTGGTTATAATTTTGAAAGTAAAGTTTTGAGAGAAATTGCAGAAAATGTGTCCAATTATGCAAACAAGAAAAAACTAGATATTGATTTTATAACTAGATACTAAACTATGGAAAAACAAATTGTTTATAAACTCACAGCTACATTTGAGGACTCATCTCAAAAAACAAGTAATGGGGTAGAATTTTGGTTGGCAAGAGATTTGCAACATCTTTTGGGTTACGATACTTGGAGAAGCTTTTTTAATGTCATTGGCAAAGCAAAAGCTGCGTGTGAACTTTCTGGACATAAAATAACCGATCATTTTGCTGATGTCGGCAAAACGATAGAAATGCCTAAAAATGCAGAAAAAGAAATTGATGATTTGATGCTAACTCGTTACGCTTGCTATCTAATCGCTCAAAACGGAGACTCAAGAAAACAAGAAATCGCTTTTGCTCAAACCTATTTTGCCGTCCAGACAAGGAAAGCCGAGATCATTGAGCAAACGATATTAAAACACGAAAGAATTCAAGCTAGACATAAGCTTGCAAAAACTGAAAAAGAACTTTCAAAAATAATTTTTGAACAAACTGAAAGCGATAAAGATTTTGCGCTTATTAGAAGCAAAGGAGATCAAGCGCTTTTCAATAAAACGACACAACAGATGAAAGATAAATGGGGAATCAAAAATAAACCACTTGCTGATTTTATGCAGACTATCTTACTCAAAGCCAAGGACTTTGCGACAGAGATCACTATATTCAATGCTAAAAGTAAAAATATGCAAACAGAAAATTTAATATCAGATGAGCATGTTACTAATAATAAATCCGTTAGAGATACTCTTATTTCTCGTGGTATCACCCCAGAAGAATTACCTCCAGAAGAAGATGTCAAGAAAGTTGAAAGAAAACTCAAAAGTACAGAGAAAAAAATTCTCATAAATGAAGATACTTTTACCAAACCTGAAAATTAAACTTTGATGAGGTTTAATTTTGAAAAGAACCTAGTACATCAAAGCAATGCAGTGTCCGCTACGGTGTCTGTTTTTGATGATTTGCCAATCGCAAAACCGAAAGAATTTGACAAACAGTTTATCAATCCTCTCATAGATAAATCAGGGGCAAAATATGCGAGAAATATCCGTCTTGCTCGATCTGAGTATGGAGTACATGATGGGAGAATTAAATATGACAGTAATATCATTGATATTATGATGGAAACAGGGACAGGAAAAACCTACACCTACACCAAGTCGATTTATGAACTCAATAAACTCTATGGAATATTTAAGTTTGTCATCGTCGTTCCGACACTTTCTATTAAAGCTGGAACAGTAGATTTTCTCAAATCAGAAAGTAGTCGCGAGCATTTCAAAGAGCAATATGGAAAAACACTCAGACTCCATATAGTGGAAAGTCAAAAGGGAGGAAAAAGCAAGAAATCGCACCTCCCCCCTGCGGTGAATAGTTTCGTAAATGCTGGTGCGTTTGAGAAAAATCATATTCAAGTACTGATTATTAATGCAGGTATGATCAATTCTGAAACTATGCAAAAAAGTTTTGATACAAGTATTTTTGATAAATACTCCGTACCGTTCGATGCAATTTCTGCTACTCGCTCATTTGTGATTATTGATGAGCCACACAAATTTCCTCAAGCCAACATAACTTGGGAAAATATTAAAAAAATGAAACCACAATTTATTATTCGTTATGGCGCTACTTTCCTAGAACATGAGAATCTAATTTATACACTTACGGCAGTAGATTCGTTTAATAGAAATCTTGTCAAAGGGGTGATTACTCATATTAAAGGATTTGCTAGCGGTGAAAATGCAATAGTGAGATTTATTAATTCCGATGGAACAGAGGCGACTTTCGAGCTCACTGAAAACAATAAAAAACACACCGTAAAACTTACCAAAAAAGAAAGTTTTGAAAAAATACATAGCGCGATGAAAGATCTTTTTATTGAAGCTCTTAAAATAAATAAGGTTAATTTATCAAACGGTTTAGAACTCAAAAAAGGCAACGCAATCAATCCATACAGCTATTCAGAAACTTTACAAGAAACAATGATCGCAGATGCAATCGCTAAACATTTTGAACTAGAAAAACAATTACTAAATAGAGAAGTGAAAATAAAACCATTGACTTTATTTTTTATTGACAATATTGAAGAGTATAGAAATGCCGATGGATTTTTGAAAAAGACAGTTGAACTGTACATCAAGGCTCAGGCAGAAAAATTACTAAAAACTGAGACAGATTCTTTTTATAAAAACTATTTAGAGAAGACACTGGTTGATATTAGTAAAACTCATGGGGGGTATTTTAGTAGAGATAATAACGAAAAAGATGAAGCCATAGAGCAGGAAGTCATTGAGATTCTGCATGACAAACAAACCATGCTTTCATTGGATAATCCCAGAAGATTTATTTTCTCCAAATGGACACTCCGTGAGGGTTGGGACAACCCTAATGTATTTCAAATTTGCAAACTCAGAAGTAGTGGAAGTGATGTATCAAAACTCCAGGAAGTAGGTCGTGGACTTCGTTTGCCAGTTAATCAATATGGTAATCGTGTCAAAGACGAAGAATTTTATCTCAATTATTTTGTAGATATTACGGAGATTGATTTTGCAAAGAAGCTTGTCGATGAAGTCAATGCAAAGTCTGGGGCAATCTCAAGTGAGCAGGTCGTTACCAAACTCGATGAGAATATGATAAAACAAATCCTCGAAAAATATCCAAATCTCTATCGTGATGAAGAAGAATTGTTAAAAAAACTTGAAGATGCTGGGGTTATCAGTAGAACTAATGATTTCAAAGAAGGTGGTTTTGACTATATCAAATTAAGTTATCCGCTCATATTTAAAGGTGTTGGATCAAACAAAATAAGAAACGCAACTGACGAAAAGAAAAAAATTAGTATAAGAACAGAAAAATATAGTGAGCTCAAAGACTTATGGGAAAAGCTCAATCAAAAAGTTGTTTTGGAATACAAGTTTGAAAATGAAGCGTGTTTTCAAAATTTAATTGTAGGATTCTTTAAAAATAATGTATCACTATTCACTCAAGATGGGCTGGTATATAGTCAGAGAAGGCTTGCTATAGAAGATGGTCAGGCAGTAGTATCTGAGGAAATATCAATACAAGAGAATGTCTTGATAAAAATATCAACGATGAAGTATTATGACTTTATCAAGCACCTGTCACAAGACCTTAATATAAATATCAAAACATTACACAAGGCATTTATTGAAGCAGAAGTAAAAATCAATGATTACCTCAATATTTCAACAATTAGAAGATTGAAGCAAGAGTTTGATATGTATCTTTTAAATAATGCCATTGGTGCCTTTGGTATTGAATATCAAAAAGTAACAAATACTTTTCATCCTACTAAAATCACTGACACAAGTGGAGAAATAAAAAATGAAATCAGTGCTTCTGAAGTTGGGATACTGTATTCTGATGAAGCAGTCGCGTCAAATTATTTATTTGATAAACTTTTTTATGACAGCGATTTAGAGAAAGATAACATTAGAACAACCATTGCCGAGGTGGTAGTATTTACTAAAATTCCAAAAAATTCTATCAAGATACCAGTGGCAGGAGGTAAAAGTTATTCTCCTGATTTTGCCTATGTTTTAAAAAATGAGAATGGAGGGAGTAAATTATTATTCATTGTTGAAACGAAAAATGCCAATGAAAGCAGTTTAAGAGATGAAGAAAAGCAAAAAATAAGACATGCTGAAGTATTTTTTGGTGATGCAGTAAAAATAAAATTTAAAAAACAATTTATAAACAAAAATATAAGCGATTTGATAAAAGAGATAACTAGATTATAGTACACAGAATCTGTGACCACACTGCGCACCCAAGTATCGATCATCGGTGCAATACTCTAGTAGGAAAGGTTGCGTGTCCTACCATTCAGCCTTAAAAATCTACCGTTTATCAATTTAGGTGTCTAAAAATAGCTTAAATCAAGCCTGCCAGATTAGAATAATCACATGATGTCGTATCAGCAGAATGGTTTTTCTTTAATTGAGTTAATGGTAACTGTTGCCATAGTAGGAGTGTTGGCCACCATGGCAAACATTGGATTTGCCTCATTTCAAACTTCTAACCAACTTACTAATCTCACTTCTAGAATTGCAGGCGTGTTTAGACAGGCTAGCAATAAAGCCGCTATAAATAAAGTTCCAATATCCGTAGAAGTTAGAGCGATACTTGCTAACCTTACTACCCCACCACCAGCCACAGTAGTTGCTGAGCATATCTGGTTTGACACCATTGTAAATGAGATTGATGCAAATGGCGCCATCGCTCGTAGCATTAATTCAGGCTTACCAAATGTAGCTGTGGGCTCATCAGACGCCATTACCGTACAGTCAGGAGTTGATGATGTTACCCCCGAAGTTGAGTTTGCCAATGTTAGAGCAATTGTATCAGGAATTGCAGGTTGTGGAGTTGCAGCAACACTTACCCCATTAGTGGAATATCCTTTACTTCCATGCGGAGTGGTTACTTTTAATAATAGAGGCGAGCTTGCCAACGGAGTTCCCTTTAGTATTTTTATTTGTTCTGACGCTCAAGAAAACGAAGCCAGGGAAGTGTTCGTAAATGCCAGAGGAGTTGTTACGACAAGAAGTGCAACTGCTGCTACCGTTGAATTACTCGGAGGCATTTGTGCGTAATAAAGTTTGTGTAAAACTATCTAAAGGGTTCACTATCGTAGAAGTGCTGGTTGCATTATTGATTATATCTACGGTTACCTTAGCATTGGTGCAGTTACAAGGAGTTTCATTTGCACAAACTGGCAATGCCAGAGATCAGTTGGTTGCATCACAAATTGTCTTTGAAGTTGTTGATACCATTAATTATTTAGAACGCAGTAACACCACAGGCAATATTGTCAGTACATATAATTATCCATCCATCTTGACTGGAACTTCTGGGTCATCTTGCGATCTCACACAGCCTCTTACCAACATTAATAATTTTGGGGAGTGCGTCCGTTTAAGGTCTGCCACGCTGCTCAAGGATTCAACCCTAACGGTTACGGCTGTTGGTGCTACTGCTACGATTAGATTAACTTGGCAAGATAAAACATTTGGTCGCACAAGAGAGTTTGTTGCAACGGTGAGTATATAATGAAAAAACAAGCCGGGTTTACCTTAATCGAAACGATGGTGGCAGTGGGGATGAGTGCGATTTTGCTATTGGGTATAGCTGAGCTCATGAATTCTAATCAGCAAACCAGTGTTGCGAGCAGAGTTGTTGTTTCAATGAGCAATGACACAAGGTATATTTTTGATACATTAGGTAGAGATATCCGATTATCAGGTTTTAGATACATCACATCTTTTCCTGGATTTGCAGGTGTATCAATAAATGGCGCTACCGTGGTTTCAACAGATCAATTTTTAGCAAGCGCAGCACCTATCTCAGTGTTTCCAGGCTCTTCTCCTCCAACCACTAACCGAACATTGGCAGGGTTGGTTGCGTCTGAAGATATTCTCATTACCAGAGGAATTTCAACTGGCTATTTAGCCTTAGCTACTAACATAACATCAGGATTTAGCGGCCCTATTCCATTTGGCGCAATTACTTCTAACACAACTGATTCTGTTGTGGTGAATGGTGTCATTGCACAGGGTCATGCCATTCCAGCTACTCCAGTCATTGCTAGTGTGTTACAACTTGGAGGAGGGGCAGATAGCCAAAGACTTCTCAATCAAAATAGTCTGGGGGTTTTAATTAATTCAACAGATGCAGAGCCTTTTTCGGTAGGCGCTGGAACAGTTACTGCTTTTACTTCTGGCGTGTGTAACCCAACCCCAGTAACTATTGCTACTGGCGAAGTAGTTAAATCAACTTGTTTTCAAATACCCTCAATTAATAGAGTAGCGTCATCGGTGCCTTTTTCTGCAGGCAGTAGAATACATACTTCAAGCTATCGCCTCTATTATATTTGTAGCTACGATGCGACAATTACTTGTGGCGGAACACCAGCAATTGCTAATGGTTTGGCAGTATATACCGGTAATCCCGCTCTCCCCCCACAAGTGATTGTACAAAATGTTGAAGTTTTTAGATTGCTGGTGGGAGTAGGGGCAAGTGGTGCAATTGATACTTTTCAATCTTCTTCAGTGGCAATTCCATCAAGCCAGCAAGTACAGGCGGTACGGGTATTATTTATTTTAAGAGGCGAAAGATTTTTTAGAGTCGGAGTAAATCCAAGTATTCACAATCCAAACTTAGGAGCTAACTTTGGCACTATCACAATCGATAATGCATTGATAACGACACCTACCGTAGATCTACTCAGACGATTTGAATTTACCATGCAGAGAAGACAACTATAATGCTACCCATTAATTATAAAAATAGTAAATCGCAGAAGGGGGTTGCGCTTCCTGGTGCGTTACTCACTCTTATAATACTTACCGCTTTGATATTATCTACCTACCAACTTAACACCAATGAATACCTAAACGCAATCTCGTATCAAAATTCTACGAGAAGTTTCTTATTAACTGATTCTAGTTTATCCATTGCTACAAGAAGCGCGCTTCAAGTAGGTGCCGCATTTACCATTGCAAATGTACTGGCAAGAGAAACCGTACTTCCGTCATTGCTAAATGACATTAATCAAATTGCAACATTGACTGCGCCTACCAATAATTTTTTTTATCAAGTAGCATGTACTACTACTGCTGGAGCTTGCACTACTCCTGTAATAACGATATACAATGGCGCTGCTGCTAGTATTGTTACTGAACTAAACACACTAGGAAATAATATTAACAATATAATTCAAGACACTACTTTAAATTTTACCAATATTCGATCTTACAACTTACAGATTTATTATTTAGAGAAAGTTAATGCAAGTAGTACATTAATCGGATCAGGAGTAGGCTCTGGGCCACTTGCTGGAATTGTTGTTGGAAGTACTTACCGGGTTAATGTTAGGTTTCAACTCCGATTAAATAATGGAGTGGTGTCAACGATAAATCAGGGGGTAAATGTAACATTATGATTTTTCCAAAGCTACAGCGAAGTATTACTAGACTTATCCTGTTGGGAATCATGAGTGTAAGTGTAACACTAACACTTCTCGCTAGTGCATTATCTAACGCAGAAGACACAGATATCTTTTTCATTACTCCAAGCGCTACTTCGCTTACTGGGCCATTGGTTTTAATTATGCTAGACACTGGGGCGCTTATGACACAGGGAGATAGAGCAACCATTGCTGACGCGCTCACACCAATATTAGATCAGCTCAGTAGATACAATGGTAAAGTTGGGCTTTTAACCAGTTCACATGGCGCCAAAGTTGCTATCCCAGCCGTTGATCTAAACCTTAATGCGACTGCAGCAAATCCAACCGCACAAAATGCTTTTAAGAATCCAACCGCAAATAATTTTAACCAACAATTGAATAACTACGAAGCCGAACAATACAGCACTACCAATCCTATAACTGCTAATAAGATTTCTGGAAATAAAATCTCTACCATTTCTGCGCATTACTATACTGCTCAAGGAGTAACTTCATTTGTCCCAAATAATTTTAATTACTCTTGTCCAAGTACTACCCCAACTGGCGAAGATGCTTATCTCTTGCCTTATCCAAACCCCACTTCTGCTTTAGTGCCTTACTATGTATTTAATCTTGCTGATACTGGTCGAGGAACATCTTCCCTTACTTCAACTATCACTTTTCCGCCCGCTGCGTCTGGTTTACCAACTGGATTGCCTAGTTCTGTTACAGTTAGAGTAGGTCAGTATAATAGTAATCTTACCATTCAAAGAAGGGGTGATATAGTATTAACAGCACAAACTGATTTTAGAAATAATACAACTATAGGCGCTAATTGGGATGTATTTTCTAATAGCGGGCCTAATCCTCTTACTTACGGTAGTTTTCCTTACCTATTACAGCCATATACCATAGTATTTGTTAAAAAAGTTCCAGGATACTTAGATACTACTATTCCTACCGTAAATAATTCCTATATAACTGCTAACAACCCTGGTAGTTTTATACCTACTACGAGCCAAGTTGGATATTGGCTGATCCCTTTTATTTGTAGCACGAGTGAACAAGTAACTGGCACGAGTCCTGAATTATTCTATCGCTTTACTAATTTACCATTAAATAGAGCGGCAACGGTTGCTAATTCAAATTTGGAAATTTCTCTTGGTTGTTTAGGTATCAATACTGTAAAAGATAATGACGATGTTACAAACCCAGTCGTTAATTCTGGGAGCTTATCAGCTCTGCAGAAAATTTACGCGGGCTCTGTAGATAATATATATTGTAGCCAAGACCTATCTACTTCTACCCCATCATCACGGGGCACAAATTATCCGAGTGTTTTTACTACTGTGCAGTCTAGTTCTGCTATAAGAAGAGCTCCAATTGTAACTAGACTACCTATCTATAATTATAATTTTCAAGTTACTATTGAGTATATTGATGATTCGTTGCCATTTAGCGCCTCAAAACCAAATTCAAGATCAACTTTTAATGGCGCTTCTTTAGTGATCTGCGCTTCTAGACCTACTGGAATTCCAGCAGCAACAACTAATCTTGGGAGTGGAGTTTGCGACGCCTACTATACATATAATCATAATAGCTCTGTCATTTCTTTACCAATAGGTCAGTTATTGCAAAGTTTGATTAATAGATCATCTTATTGTGGGGCGTATGATAAAGGCATAACTGTTAGAGTCCGACCTGAGCTAAGTTCAAGTAATTACTATTACAGTGCCTCAACTAATGCTAATACAGCTGGTTTGCCAAGTTTTAAAAGCGGCGACCCAAATAGTAGTACGAATTTTGATTCAGTGAATTCCACGCAACAACCCATTGATAGATTTCAATTTTCAAATACTTCCTCCATTGGTCCTAGCTTTAGACCAATAATGTATATGAGACCAATGTTAACTTCTAAAGCATCTTTAAGTGTCTCTTTAAGTCAGCTGTATCCTGCTTCTGGAGTTAATAATGGTTGCCTAGAGAGAAAAACTGTGCTGTATGCTAATGGGACAAAATCATGGAGTTGGGGACAAGTTAATCCAAATTGGGTAAATAAAGTTACTGTTCCTTCTAGTAGATATAAGAATAGGAATTTTTATCAGCCAGGGTATATCTCCTGTGAGGCCCAACCTTCAGCGCAAACATCGGATTCAGTAGAAAACAACACTAGAAATTATTCTTTTGACATGTATGTAGGTAAGCGGGGCGCCATGGTATTGAATTTTGATCAAGTACCTCTTGATAGCACGAGTAACATTACCCGAGCCTTTCTAACTTTAAGCACGCCTATTATAAGCAGATACACAACAGACACAAGCGCAAGTCAGATTACTAAAGTTAATGGAGTTACTGTGCCTGCAGGGTCATTTAATCCTAGTGCCAATACATCTCCCTATGACTATGAGTACACCACTACTAGGAATTATTCTAGTACTCAAGTATCGTCGTTAGATATATATTTGAACTCACCAAAAAATAAAAATGCAAAAATTGATAGTGAATGGCTATACCCTAATGGACTAACGCAAGCAAGCTCTTTTAATTACCCAATTGAAGGAGACAGCTCTCCTGCCATGGTGTATAAATTTGAAAATAATAGTGGTGTCGGATACACGCCAACATCAAAAGAAATTGCAGAAATATGTGGCGCTAAACATTTGTCACCATCAGGTTCGGTGGGAACTGTAACTAATTGGAGTTTGGGTACTTGGAGCTATCAATATTCAAAACTCCCAGGCAACACCCCCATATCTACAAACCCCAATGACTTTAATGCAACACTTCCAGCTACCTATGTGCAGTATGATTCACCAAATCTTGCTAATCAAATTACCGCCTTGACTAGCATGACGGCTACTTCTGGTGGTAGTACGATACGGTGGCAACCAGGGAGTACATTAAGTTTTACTTTGCAGAATAGTACAGGAATTACAAATGATTCAGATTACAATCGCTACAAATGTAACCCTAATTGCTCGTCTAGCCCTCCTAGGTTGATTGGGTTTGGTGCGGCTGGTGATTCGCCAACTTTTGGTACATTGCCTCAGCCTAGGTTAACAATTTATTATCGTTGCGTAATTTCTGCAGTTGAATCTTGTCAAACAGTTAAGGAATATATTCCTAATTTTATTCGCTCGGAAGTAAAACCATTCGGTAAATGGTCGCTTCAGGCACAATTTCAAGAACTGATCCGATATATAAAAGGGGATTCAGTCTTTTATGGTCTTAGAAGGGGCGCTCATATCGCAAGCCCAAATGACACCACCTATGCAAATCGTTTGCGAATTAACAATCAATCGGACAGCGTAACAGAAGGTGTTATCCAAACAAATGACACAATCTCTAATCCTAATGCTATACAGTCTCCAGTGTTGGTTGCAGGATTGCCCTCAGCATGTTCTGCTTGGAATATTTCTGATCCTTCTTGTTTTTCTTCTACAGCTATCCAAAGATATTCTGGGGCACCAATTAGATATCGCTCACCATTTGATACATTTACCTTTTCAGACTGTGATAAGTTTTATATTTTAGTGATAGGAAATGCTAATGATTGGCCAGAACTCTCTTTAAAAGTTACTTCCAATATTAGAGCAATCTCTGGTGGTAGTGTGAGTGCTAACAATCCATATGTGCTTGCATTTTGTGACCCTTACCTTGCTACCAATAGTGGGTATTTTGCATCAAATACTGGCGCACAACCTAGTGCAACTTTGCCCTTATCTGAAGTAGAAAAAGCCAAAAGTTGTTTAAACCCTAGTGTAGCCCAAACCACAAATCCTAGCGATACATTTTTAAACTACATAGCAAGCTCTGGTGTAAGTAGCTCAGGCACTTGTATTTCACCGATTTCAGTATTTGCTCCAATTGGTATAAATCCTGTTTACTATACAACAACTGTTGATCTGAGTAGCAATGCAAATTTTAGTGGCACGATTCCGCCTACTTGGGATACAACAGGAACTGGTACTTTTCAGTCTTTAGCGACAGTTTTAGGAACGACATCTGCAATTGCAAATCATATTGCATCATCCAATGCTCGAGCGTATGAACATACTGCGAATTGCATTTACGAAATGGTTTCATGGTTAGCCAATAAGACCAAGTCAGTTACGGCTACTGGCGGTGGCTCTATAAAACCGTTTATAGTAAATTCATTCTTACTCGGCTCCGTCCCTGTAGCAGGGTTAACCCAAACTAGTATTTGGGAGCCTAATGCTATTAATGCATCTGCTACTCGTCCAAGTTTTTTAACCTCAGGGGGTGCTTCAAATGCAGTTATCAATGGTATAAGTAGAATCAGTAGTGGCACGGTTAGACTGAATGCTTCTTCATATGATCTTTCAGGATGGCTAAATGATTCATTAATATCAATATTAACTTCTGGCACTTCATTTGCATCACCTGCTGTAACGATTGATCAGTTTAGAAGTGATCGGGCGAGCGGTTTCATTTATTTTTCTTTATATATTCCATCTCAGAGACATTATTGGGAAGGAAATCTTAAGAAATATAGACTATGTTTATCTTCTGATACAGACACTGCTTGTAGTGGTAAAGCAGGATACATAGTTGGGAGCGATGGGAAAATATTTGTAGATGACAACGGTTCAACAGGTCTGTTGTTAAATTCATACTGGTCGTCAGCAGATAGCACCGATGTATTAAAGGGAGGGGCAAGGCAACAGTTGTATAATCAGATGAATTTTAATACAACATCCAACACTAGTTTTAATTTTTATCGTCCAAGTGTTGGCTCTCCAATAGCAACTGGTGTGGATATTACTATAGACGCGAGAAGAGTTTTATTTTCTTCAATATTCCCACACCAAGATATTACCTACCCGTTTCCAAATACCGCTTCGTACTATCCAACATCGTCAGTTGCTCCGCATGATAATTTAGTTGATTGGTCAAATCTTAAGTCGTCTGTAAGTATTAAAAGATATGGGCAAAGACAGTTTAATATAATTAATCAAGACACTATTCCATGGTTAACCTCATTCGCGCAAAGTGAAAACAACCAATCTAAATACTATGGATCATATAACTGTTGGTATTTAAGATCTTTTGTTCAATATAGTAATCCAACTTCCCCATTACCAAATTGCAGACTGAGATCGCTAAATGAAAATTCACTTGTGTATTACACACAAGATGGCACCAGTGGTATTTCAAGCGTTCTTTCGTGGCTCTATGGAGTAAATGAAGGTGGCGGATCATTGCCGCTTACGACTAATAGTGTTCGTTATAATTTTCCTTCTGCCGTGCATGTCACCCCTCGAGTTCTGTCATTCAATGGTGAGTCCCCGAATGATGTAGTTAAAATTTTAATCGGCACTAATGATGGTCAGATTCGGTTAATCAATGATGATACAGGAAGAGAAGAATGGGCGTACCAATTAGTTGATATTTTTCCAAAAGTTTATAAATTGTTTAATCCTAACGATCCAAATACTTTAAACTACGACTATAGCACTGAATATCGTACGGTTGGTATGGATGGAGAGATTTCTATCAAGAGAATTAGTTGCTTAACTTCGTATGCTACTGGTGATTTAGATAATCCAAGCACTTCAAGTGCTAATTGCTCCCAAGCTGATCGTTCAATTCAACGATCCAATGGCGAAGTAGTATCCCTCGATGGGTATAATACATATTTTGGACTTCGAAGAGGTGGGGTTGGATTATATTCATTAAGCCTAAACCTAATTAATAATCTCAATTTTGGTAATAAAGATAAATTAATCATCGGTGAAAATTCCAGCCATAATAATCATGTTATCCCAAGTTTAAACTATCGAATTACCGCAAATAATATTATTAACCCGCCTGCTCCCCCAAACATAAGCTCACCCCTTACTGCACTTCCGCAATGTTCTGCTTCGTACACGGATTCTGGTAGCGATTTTACTAACTGCTATCCAAATTACCCTACCCAGAGTGCATTACCAGCTACATGGGTTTTAGATAATCGTATTGGTCAGATTTGGTTTGAGCCATCAACTGTATTAGTGCGTGATTCGTTATCAACTTCTTCAACGAGTGTATATGTTGGAATTGGTGATAGTGATAAAAAAACTAATTATAATTTTCTAAATACTCCGAATAATTACAGAGATGTTGTGGTGTTTGGAGGGGGTTTTCACGATACTTTTGACAGCACTGATTATGTCGCACTTACTCCAGCGGCTGTACCAGTAAATTATGGAAATGCAATTTATTTTGTTAATGCTTTTGGTAAGGAGCAAGCTTCTGAAATTGCTGAAAAATTGAGAAATGGCGGCTCTAGAGTAACAAGTATTTATGAATCTTCCGATAATCCCATCGTACTAAGAGTTTCTAACGATGGTGCAAATATTTCTGGGACAAATGTAAGCGGGGCAGTCGTTGGGGATTATGCGGACATGCTCTACCCTATCGTGGCGCCGGTAGTAGCGACAAAAAACACTACCTCAAATTGTCCTGCTACAGCTATTAATTGTATAGACCGAGTTTACGCTGTTGATATCGTTGGCAATGTCTGGAGAGTTGATGTGCTAGATCTTGGTGCCTCTAGTTCTCCTAGAGTCATCGTAAAAAAAATTGCATCTTTGAGCACCTTAGGTAACAACACTACGAGAAGGTTTTTCTTTAATCGCCCAGAAGTTGTCCAAGTGAGAGATTATAATTTTGGAGCATTTCGTGCGAGTTTTGATCTGATATTAATTACCAGTGGAAACAGAGAAAAGCTTACTACGAGCGATCTTAAACAAGATGGTGCATTTGCTATCATTGAAAACTTTGCATTAAACGGAATGAGTAGTAATAGCGCTGCAGCTAATTACTATAATAATCATCCATCTGTAAAAACAGTTTCAGATCTTACCAATCTTTCTAATACTACCTTAACCAGTGCGCAAATATTAACTATGGTGTATAACCCTAGTACTGGAACTGGTGGATGGTATTTCAATTTTGATAATGCTAATAGTGAAAGAGCTACGAGTGGTGGTTTTGTTCTCTACGGCATTTGGAATTTTCCTTCATTTACTAGAGCTGGGACTAATTTTGTCAGCTCGGGCAATACTTGTGCAGTAAGTAATGGATCAGGGTTTACTTATCATATTGATGTGCTAACTGCACTTCCGCTTGATGATCTTAATAATGATGGAATTGTAGATATTTCAGATAGAAAATTGTACAGAGGTGGGACTATCCCTAATTTATCTATCGCACAACTAGGAAACCAAACCAGGTTAATTGCTCAAGCTGGTGGTGCAATTGCCCCTAATAATCAAAAATTACAGAAAGTTATAGATGACCGAAGTATTACTAATGGATTAATAAAAAGCTATTGGTATGAAGAATAATATACAAACATTGAGTTTGTTGTTATTCTGGAGTACCTTGCTCTTGGTTTCAGATTTATTTGCAGAGCAACCAGTTTTTCATTCAGGTGATGGGGGGGCTCAAGTTGAACAGAGTGGTAACCAAACCATAATTACTCAATTTACTGATTCCACAATCATACAATGGGAATCATTTTCAATTGGCCAAGGCTCTGTAGTTGAATTTAGACAGCCATCAACTACATCAATTGCAATTAATGCAATACTGGGACAACAACCAAGCCAGATACTAGGCTCACTGGTAGCAAATGGACGGGTGGTATTACTTAATCCAAACGGATTTTATTTTGGTGCACACTCTTCAGTTTCTGCAAATACTTTTATTGCAGCTACTGTTACTGCTCGGCAAATAGCATATAACGCCGATCAAAATTTAATTTCCATTGAAAACGGACTCCCCACTAATTCCATTGAGCTTCAAGGTGTTATCCAGGCAAAAAAAATACAATTGCTAGCAGAAACTGTTAGCATCCATCAAAACTCAGTCACTCATTCAGGTCAAGCATATGGGAAGGTGTTAATAAGAGCGTACCAGGATATCTTGTTGCAGGGGCGTGTTAGTGCAGTTGAAGGGGAAGTAGACTTGTTTGCTTCGGCTTCATTGATAGGTAGCGGGGAAGTGCAAGCAAACGTTGCGGAATTAAATGCTGGATATATTTCACTCAGTGGCAACTATCGCGCTGATACCATTTCCATTCGTGGTGGTGCAGTAGCGCTTAACACCGAGTCGCGCCTCAATGCTCAAACAGTATCCGTGTCAGCAGTCAGTAGTGATATTATTTTGTCGTCAACAATTAACGCCACCTCGGTTATGCTACAGGCAAAAAACTCACTTTCATTATTTGGCGCGCAAGTGTTTGCCCACACCATTGTTCTTGGTACGCCACAGACATACCCTGCTATCATTGCTATAGATACCTCTTCGTTGCTGTCAGTAAGTGCGACCAATACTACATCAGCAGGATATCTCTTTATTAAGGGCAATCTTGTTGAGCAATATGGTACTTTGTTGGCTAATGCACAATATGGTAATGGAGGTTTTATAGAAATATCAGCCCATACCCAATTAAAATTAGGCAATGGAATAGTACAAGCATTCTCGCAATTTGCTAGTGCAGGTACTATTGTGATAGATCCAGATTATATTTTGATTTCAGATCTTCCTACTTCAGTAGATTTTTTTCAAACAATTATTTCTAGATTTGTCTCAACATTTAATCCAACGCGAGATTTAGTCAATGACTCTAACTTTGGCTCATCGGTAGCCTTAAGCGATCTATATTTAGCTATTGGAGCTTCAAATTTTACAAATAGCAATGGTGATAAAACTGGCAATGTGTATATTCTTAATCTAAATACTAGTTCTTGGACTGACTTATATAACACTACAAATAGCCCTGTTTCCTTACTAATTGATAACACAGTGGTAGGCTTAAATCCTAGTTTTGGTAGCTCAATTTCTCTTTATGGTGACTATCTTGTCATTGGAGCGCCAGGGGCAATTACAAATAATGCTGGAGTTAAATTGGTAACCGGAAAAGCATTTATTTATAAATTAGATGGCGGAAATGGTTTTACAGCTACTTGTGCTACGACTGGTCTTCTTATTAGCGCTTGGTGTGATCTTTCTAGTATTCCTGCATCCCCTGTACCCTCACTTGCAGCCAATAGTGGCTTTGGCTCAGCGGTTGCCGTGCGAAATAACAATATTGCGATTGGTGCGATAGGTGTAGCTCCAGCAGGACTTGCTACAAAAAAACATGGGAATGTATATTTATACAATATCACTTCACAAGTCTGGACAAATATTGGCACTACCTATCCAACTACGGTATCTCGTGCTAATGCTCAATTTGGATGGTCAGTTGCATTAAACTCAGATTTTTTAGCAGTTGGAGCTCGAGAATATACATTGGATTCTTCCTGCACAGGCAATAGCTGTATTTTAAATGGTGAAGTATTTCTCTTTAGAATCAATGGAACCAATGCCTTTACATCTGCTTGTGAGACCGTTGGAACGCTTACTTCTCCCTACTGTGCATTATCAACCATTGATGTGGATACTGCTACTGTTGGAGTCCAAAACCCATTCACATTAGTTGCGTGCAAGGATAATCTGTATTGCTATTTTGGCAATGCGCTTACAATTAATGATTCATTTATTTTCCTAAGCGCTAATTATGCTGGCGAATATGCTATTGGAAAAATTTACGCGTACCGTATTGATGGAACTAAATATTTCCAATCATCATCTACTAACTGTGGCACAACGGGATTGATCAGAGCAGCATCACCATTTTGTGATTTTTCATTATTACCAAGTTCACCTTTTGTGCGACTTGCAGATACCAGTAGAGATGAAATTAACCTAGGAAGCTCACTTGCGTCCAATAATTCATTTCTAGTTGTTGGCGCAACAAATTATTATATTACACCAAGCACTGGAGATATTAAATTTTATACGGGCAATGTGTACACTGTTGCGCTCTGTGTCCTTAATTCAACCCCATGTGCTAATCCATGGACTTCATTAATAGATATTGATGAAAATATCACTCAAGCAGGTATTCAAAATCCATTTACGGCATTTCCGATTGGTACAGAGTATCAATTAGGAAACGCAGTTACGCTCAATGTTAATTTTATAGCAGCTGGGGCCTGGAAATATTTAGTTAACAGAGGCAATGTGTATCTGTATGCCTTAAGAGACAGATCATTCACTGACATTTATAATACTAATTATAATGCTTCTGATACATTTAGTAGTGGAAGCGCATTGGGCACTTCTGTAGCAACCTACATTGATACTGCGACACCAGCTAATTCTTATGTGTTACTTGGTGCGCCAGGTTCCGTAAATGATCGGGGTAGTGCGTATCTGCTTAAATTTAAAGTAAACTCACACTTAGATTTTTGGTGGGAGGATCTTTCCGCCGCATTACTTAGTAATCAGCAGGTAAGTAATAATTTAAGAAGCTGCACAACTTCATCAACACCAGGGAGTCTTTGTACTGGAGGTAGCAAGTTTGGTACTTCAGTGGCTATCAATAGCACCTATGCAGTGATAGGCGCGCCAGGTGAAAATGCTGGACAAGGTGGAGCATATATCTTTAGGCTTGACCATAATAATAATGTCCCTAATCCTGGCAACACTTGCCCTACTCCAACTTCAACTACTATGCAACCTTGGCTTTGGTGTAACTTATCTAATTATGACACAGACACTACAGGAGGAAATCAAGTACCGCAAAATCCAATTTTATTATTAGCAGCCAATGCAAATTTTGGTTACTCTGTTTCTATATCTAGTAATGACCATATTATAATTGGTGCACCTAAGGCTACAACTGGTGCAACTAACACCGCTACTGGAAATGCTTTTTTACTATCTCTTAATCCAGCAACTAACTACGACAGCAATTGTCATACCGGTGCTGGGCCAACCTTCAACACCTTTTGGTGTGATTTATCAACTACTACTACTAATCCTAATCCAATTACAACCTTAACGAGTGGTGCGAGATTTGGTGAATCAGTTGTTATAAATTCAACCTATGCAGTTATTGGTGCCTCAAATGCTAACTCTGGAATTGGTAATGGCTATATCTATAGAATTAATGGTAATACCAATTCTTTTAATGCAAGCTGTGGCACTTCAACACCTAACTCATTGTGGTGTACGATTTCTAATGCTAATGGTTATTCTGCCCTTGCTTTACCAACCGGAAGCAAATTAGGTTCGTCTGTGTCTATAACCAGCGATAGTAGATTAGTCGCTATTGGAGCCCCAGGTACTAGTACTATGAAGGGTGAAGTGATAATTTATAAAACCGATAACGCCAATGTGTTTTCCAGTAATTGTGCAATTTCTGGAACTTTAAACACTCCATTTTGTAAATTATCAACGCACTCATATTATAGTAGCCTACCTCTGGTAGCAGGTTCGTCATTCGGCGCTTCAGTTTCAATTCAAACTATTCCCATCACGGTTTTGAGCGTCACACAAAATATTGATTTTGTGTTAATTGGCGCACCAAAAGATAGTGCTGGCCAAGGTCGTGCGTATCTCTATAATATAAATTCTACAAATACTACTACCCATAAACTGGGTTGCGTGTCTACTACTACTTCTAATTCTTGGTGTATGTTTCAACTCAGCTCAAGCCAATCACAACCTTTCGGTAGTTATGCAAACTATGCCTTTGGCACTTCAGTATCATTAAATAGTTACTACTCATTAGTGGGGGCACCAGGGGTGTCTTACAATTTGGGTGAGGCATACATCTTCTACAACGATCAGGTAAATCGCTTTACTACTGAATGTGCTCTACCAGTTGGAGGAGCTACTCCAAGTGTGTCAACATGCTCACTTGCTCGTTTTTTAACTAGTTCTAATTTATTAAGTGGAGCCTCACCTTCCTCCTCTTTGAGTGGAGCTTCAGTATTTGGAGTCTCTCTTGCGTTAACTGACACAACGGTTATTATTGGCGCACCAGGATTATTTTCTGGTCGTGGTGATGCTTTTATACTTTCCATAAAAGATTTAACTTGGCTAGATCTAGCTACTACAATTCGGCAACCAATTTTGGCGTTACCAGTTGGATCTAATTTTGGGGCTTCGGTGGCTGTTGCTAATTCAAATCATTTGATTGGGGGTAAAAATTCATCTGTATTTTTAATTGGCGCACCTGGCAAATCTAATGGCAGAGGAAGCGCATACCTGTACAGCCAACCTGAAATCAATAGTCTAACCTTCTCAACTAATTGTCAAGTTAATGCTGCAAGTATATCAAGTCAGTGGTGTAACCTTGAGGATGCTACTATGAGCACCGTTGGTGTTTTAGCAGAAGGCAGTTTATTTGGTACTTCAGTTGCGCTTTACTCAGACGCTACAAGACTCATGGCTATTGTTGGCGCGCCTGGTGCAATTACTGGCATAAGTCCTACTCAGATAAAAACAGGCGATGTTTATCTTTATAATGTGTCTGGTCTTGATTCTTTTAATGCTACCTGTGGAGTAGCAGGTCCTACCACACCGTGGTGTAAACTATCAAACTCAGGTGATTTTGCAAGTCAAGCGATAACACAAGGCAGCAACTTTGGATTTTCAGTAGCATTAAATGCACAGTATGCGCTTATTGGAGCACCAGGGGCATCATCACTACGAGGTGATGCGTTCCTGTATCGCATTTCAGGGGAGCCAACCTTCAATGCAACTTGTGGCATTGCTACTGCTACTTCAGCTTGGTGCAAATTGTCGACCGCAACAGGATTTTCAACTTTATCTTTAGCTTCAGGGCATTGGTTCGGTTATTCGGTTGCGCTAAATAATAATGTGCTATTGGTTGGCTCACCAAATGCATCAGTCGGAGGGAATGCGTTTTTATACCGCATCAATGGGACAAATTATTTTGATAGTTCCTGTGTTACTACTGCAGGAACATTAACTACGCCATGGTGCAGGCTCTCTTCACTTGCTGCGTATCCTGCTGTAGCTGGCGATAAGTTTGGGTGGTCGGTATCAATAAATGATTCCTTTGTAGCGGTGAGCTCTCCTTATTTTCATGCTAATGAAGAAGGGACTGCGTACCTGTATGAAATAGCAACCACTACATTTAATAATGTAAGATCTGGCGGCGCTTCAAATCCTGCAAATACATTAGCCATTAATTCTTATTTTGGCTATGATATTGCTTTAAGTAATAGTTATATTTTAGTCGGGGCACCAGGTCAGAACAATGCCAATGGCAATGCTTTCTTGTATTTAATCGCCAATTACGGTACGCTAGCCTCTAACACCACAATTATTTCAACCGCTTCGTTAACTTCTATGCTAAGTGCAAATGTTAGTTTGATCGCGACGAAGGACATTAGCTTTGCTTCCTCATTTACTTATCTCGGTGCAAACACGCTCACCTTAACTGCTCCAACCATTAATGCATATTATCTATTTCCAAAATCGGATATCGTTACTGTTACTAATCTAACTATTAATGCAACAGGTGATATTGGTACAGAATTACATCCACTAATTTTTGATGGGCAGTTAGCCAATCTAACCGCGGCTTCCAGTGGTGGTAATTTGTATCTTGCCCATGTCTCCAATGTTCAGTATCTCATCAGCGCTTCTCAACGAAGTTGTTCTGGTGTTTCTTGCCTTTCGGTGGCTTCTGCTAATGAGCTTTCCTTGTCCCAGTTACATGGTGGAATTAATTTGACTTCAAATATTTTGTTCGCCAACTCTATTGGCACGCTAACCTTACGCACGCTCGCTCAAAATTCTGCAATAAATACCAATTCTTTTTCTATCACCACATCAAGTTCTACAGCACTTCAACTCATTTCAGCTACAGGTATTATTGGTTCGGGAACATTTTCTGCTTCGCGAGTTACTTTGCGAGCGTACTATGGTGATATTGGACAATCAGGTACCAGCCTAGGGTATATCATTTCTCCCGCTCTTCCAATTAGTGCGAACAGTATAGTATTGTACGCGCCTTTTGGATCAGTGTATTTAAGAAGTAGCAATACCGTGAATGTCAGTAGCTACCTGTTAGGATCATTAAATACTAATTTCGCTTTTCTTGAACAAACTACTGGTAATGTGGTTTTCACAAGTTCTTTTATAAAACCTACTTCACAACGACCTCTAACCTTGCAAATCTCTGCATTACAGTCGGGGAGTTCTATCAATGTAGGTAGCTTTTCAATTTCATCGGACTCAATTTTATTATCAGCGCCTCTAAATATTTCTGGCTCTGGTACCCTAAGTACCGATGCTAATGGAAGGTTACAATTGGTGGCAACTAATGGCTCAATAGGAACTTCTCTCGCGTCGCTGATTTTAAATACTACTTCAAGTAATTGGACTACCTCTAACCTCACCCTCTCTGCACCTGCAGGCTCAATATACATCAAAACACCAATACCAGATATTCTAACTGTGCTTACCATTCCTTCCTCTACTATTGCCTTTAGTCCAAGTGCTACTTTTGATTATGAGTATACCGCAGGAAATATTAGTCTTCCAAGCTCACTGATATATCCAAATGCAACTATTAAACTTACCGCATCAGCTACCTCTGCAACCATAGATCTCTCTAGCTTCAATATTACCGCTACCACAATCTCCCTTACCGCTGATACAAACCTCACCACTACAACGGGCATCCTAACATCAGGAGCATCTGGAACTATCTCCCTCACCTCCACCAATGGAGATATCGGTTCCTCAACGAACCCCATTTTGATTACTCAAAACGCAATTACAGGAGACCTTAGTGCATCTGCAGCTGCAGGAAATATCTACCTCTCATCAACTTCTTCATCACTTACCCTTGGTGCAATTACCAGCGCAACTGCTGCCACCAATATAATTTTAATTTCCGCCTCCGCAAC